>CAZVVS010000119.1:0-13024 GCA_964630585.1 uncultured Gordonia sp. | reverse complement strand
CTCGACATCGAAACCCAGGCCGCCGCCCGTGTCGCCATGTCCCAGGGACTCACGCAACGCCAGGGCGAGAAGTGGCTGTCCGAGGCGATCGCGATGCGTGACCGGTTGCCCCGGGTGGGGCGCAAGCTGCGCGATGGGACTATCTCGCCGCGGCAGTTCCGGTTGATTGTGGCCCACACCGAGTTGATCGACGGGCAGGATTGGGCCCCGCAGGTCGATGCGGCGATCGCCGACATTTTGGGTACCCGCGGCGGCACCTGGTCGAACAAGCGCCTGATCGACATGGTCGATCGCATCATCTTCCGCCACGATCCTGATGCGGTGCGGCGCCGCCATGAGCGGGCCAAGGAGACCCGGTCGGTATGGGTGTTGCCCGACAAGGACGGTATGGCCACGCTGGGGGCGTCGATGACCGCCCAAGACGCGAACATCGCGTTGCGCAACGTGTTCCTGCTGGCGGCCACGGTGTGTCCGAAGGATCCGCGCAGTGAATCCGCCCGCCGCTGTGATGCCCTGTTCGCGTTGTTGACCGGGTTGCGGTTCGAATGCGACTGTGCCCACGACGGGTGCACCGCCCAGATTCCCGAACCCGGTGTCCTGGCGGCATGGGTGGCCGACCAGCAAAACCAGGCTGTGGCCAAGGGACGGGTGTTGGTGCACGTGATCGCTGATCAGGCCACCGTCGACGGGCGTAACGATGAACCGGCGTTCATGGACGGCCACGGCGTCATCTCTGCGGCCCACCTGCGCGACCTGCTGGCCCGCGACGACGTGCGTGTGCGGCCGCTCAACCCGCACTCGGCCACCTCCGCAAGCAGGGGCGAGGCAGGCAACGACAGCGCCGAGGACAACTGCGACTCTGCGTCGGCTGGGGTTTCACTACCCACTTATCTACCGTCGGACCCGTACCGGCCCTCCACCGCCCTGGACACGTTCATCCGCGCCCGCGACGGGTACTGCACTACCCCCGGGTGTGATCAACCCGCGTGGAAGTGCGACATCGACCACATCGCCGAATACGACCACGACGATCCCAGTCAGGGTGGACACACCAGCCCCGACGAACTCGGGGCGAAGTGCCGGATGCACCACAACTTCAAGACCTTCGCCCACGGGTGGGTCGACGACCAATACCGCAACCCCGACGGCCGGCTTGTGTCCGAAATGGTGTCACCGGAAAAGATCCGGTTCCCCGGACCCGCCGAAACCAACGCCGACCTCTTTCCCAATTTGGACACCATCACCTGGCATGATCCCTCACCGGATCTCGATACAGCTGCTCCTCCGTCGCAGCCACTCGATCACCGTGAATCGACCACCGGGTCAGATCACCGGGGGCGCCGGCCGCGCAACAAGACAAAGGACAAGCACCGCCGACGACGAGCCGAACGTGCGGCCAACCGCCGCCACCGACTCGCCAACGAATGGCAGCACGCCGAACAGGAATACCACCGACGCCGCGAACACCCCCGCGAAACCGACGGCCCCCCGCCGTTCTGAAGCGGAGGCCGAGGGGACTACCGCGCGATGTCGATGACCAGCCTCGTCGGTGAAGCCAATATGCTCACCCGGACACCGGGGTTCTCCGCGTCGACGCCGATGTAGGCCAGCACCTGACCCTCGAACGGTCCGCCGACGTAGACCCCGGCGATCCCGCCGACGCCGTCGACCCGGCCGGTGAACGCGCTGACGCCGGTGTCGCCGGGGTATCCGACGCCGGTGATGACGACTTGGATGACTGTTCGGCCCACCATCGCTAGACGTTCGCCACTGCCGTCCAAGCGCGGATCGTCGGTGAAGCTCACCATCGCGCCCGGAGTGCCCATCCCGCCCAGGTCGAAGACGACGCGGTCGAAGCCGGGATGTTCACCGAGCCGGACCCGGGTGACCGACAGTTGCGCACCTTCCGACGCCGCAATCGAGACGGGAAGCGTTCCGGTGGGTACCGCGATGTCGGGCGTGGTGGTGGGAGTGGCCTGTGTAGACGTCGTCGTGATGGTGGTCGTCGTCGTGGAAGGGGCCGGCACAGCGTTGTCGCCGCCACTACAGCCCGCCAGCAGGACGGCCGCCGACGAGGTCGCGAGGAGTGTGGAGGCGAACCTCACCCGGGCGCGACCGTCTTCCGCGGTGGCGTAGTGGCGGCGGCCTTCTTCGCGGCTGCCTTGGCGGTCGGCGGACGCAGGCCGGTGGCGAGCCAGGCTTCCACCTCGGCGTAGGCCTGTTCCCGGACCGCGGGAAGGGACAAGAACACGTCGTGACGCGCATCGGGGATCGGCACCGAGGTGAGGCGACCGCCCAGGCAGCCCGCCCAGCGGGCCATGTGCGATACGTCCAGCACGGCGTCAGCGCGATCGGTCTTCGACGAGTATTGCTTGGCGAAATACGACTTGTCCGAGCGCAGCACCAGCGACGGCACCGCGACGTCGAGCCCGGCCTGCAGGAGCGCGTGCCCGTTGCGGATCGCACGGATCCAGCCGAACGTCACCGGGAAGCCGCCGAGGGGCTTCAACTCGAGGTTGTACTTCCACTCGCCGTGGCGGCTCTCGTGGATGCTGTCGCCGTAGGCGGGGGAGAGTTCCTGCGGCAGCACCGTGAGGCCGCGGGTGATGCCCACACCGCGGATGACGGCGGTGACGGCGGGCGAACGCATGGCCGCGCGGCCCTGCAAATCCAGCCACGGGCTGTTGAGGATCAGGCCGCCGATCAGGCGGTGGCGGGTCGCGTCGAGGCGGCGCAGACGGTCGATCCACAGCGGGGTGATGAGAGCACCGGTGGAATGGGCGGCGACGATGATCTTCGGGTCATCCTCACCCGCCCCGATGCCGACTTCCGCGGCGATCACGTCGACGGCGAGGCTCAGCTCCACGTCGTAGAAAGACAGGTCGCTGACGTAGTGTGCGGTCTGCCCGGCCCGGCGCGAACGACCGCATTTACGCAGGTCGAGAGCGTAGAAGTGATATCCCTGCGAGACGAAGAACTCGGCGAGGGGCTCCTGGTAGAAGTAGTCGGTGAAGCCGTGGACATAGAGCACGGCGCCCTTGGCGGCACGCGGCTTCTTGGGGGTGCGCACGAGCGTGGCGGCGATCGGCGACTCGCCGTCGGGGTCGGCGCCCAGCTCGAAGACGCGCATCGAATAGCCGGCGAGCTCACTGTCGGGCTGCCAGTCCTTGGTGTCGGTCACGGTTGCCGATCGTAGCCCGGTAGAGGTGCGACGGTGTGCCTGGTTGCCCAATCGTGTCGGCCGGTCGCGACGGTTGTTGCACCATGGGGAACAATGTGTGGGTAACCGCGAGGAATGGGAGTTTTCGTGTCTGCATCGGTGGTCAAGACTGACGTCGTATTGGTTGGAGCGGGCATTATGAGCGCCACGCTCGGCGCGTTGCTGAGGGAGTTGGAGCCGACCTGGTCGGTCACCCTTTTCGAGAAACTCGACGCCGCTGCCGCCGAGAGTTCGGACCCCTGGAACAACGCCGGCACCGGCCACTCGGCCCTCTGCGAACTCAACTACACCCCGCGTGAGGCCAACGGCGACGTCAACATCGACAAAGCCGTGACGATCAACGAGCAGTTCCAGGTGTCGCGCCAGTTCTGGGCGCACGCCGTGGACAACGGGATCCTGCGCGACCCCAGCGAGTTCATCAACCCCATCCCGCACGTCAGCTACACACACGGCCCCGACGGCGTCGACTACCTGCGCAGCCGCTACGACAAGCTGTCGCGTCAAACCCTGTTCGAGGGCATGGAGTTCATCACCGACCCGGGTGAGTTCGCCGACCGTCTGCCGCTCATGGCCGCCGGACGCGACTACAGCGACCCCGTTGCCCTGAACTGGTACACCGAGGGCACCGACATCGACTTCGGCGCACTGACCCAGCAGCTCGTGAACTACGTCGGCAAGGACGCCGACATCTTCTTCGCCCACACCGTCACCAACCTGTCCAAGCAGAGCGACGGCACGTGGGACGTGACGGTCCGCAACAACCACACCGGCGAGAAGCGCAAGGTCAACGCGAAGTTCGTCTTCGTCGGCGCCGGCGGCGGTGCGCTGCACCTGCTGCAGCGCTCGGGCATCAAGGAGATCAAGGGCTTCGGCGGCTTCCCGGTCAGCGGCGAGTTCCTGCGCTGCACCAACCCGGAGCTGATCGCCGAGCACAGCGCCAAGGTGTACGGCCAGGCCGCCGTCGGCGCCCCGCCGATGTCGGTGCCGCACCTCGACACGCGCGTCATCAACCACGAGCCGGGCCTGCTGTTCGGCCCGTACGCCGGCTGGTCGCCGAAGTTCCTCAAGAACGGCAGCGTCACCGACCTGCCCTTCTCGGTTCGCCCCGGCAACCTGCTCCCGATGATCTCGATCGCGCCGAAGGAATTCGGCCTGCTCAAGTACCTCATCAGCGAGCTCGCCTCGAGCCCGGCCGACCGCATCAACACGCTGCGCGACTTCGTGCCGCGGGCCACCGGCGGCGACTGGGAGGCCATCACCGCCGGCCAGCGCGTCCAGGTCATCCGCGGTAGCGGCATCAACGGCGCACTGGAGTTCGGCACGGCCGTCGTCGCCGCCGGCGACGGGACGATCGCCGGCCTGCTCGGCGCCTCGCCCGGTGCCTCGACTGCGGTTCCCGCGATGCTCGACGTGCTCGAGAAGTGCTTCGGCAAGAAGTACGAGTCGGATTGGGCGCCCAAGCTCGGCGAGATGATCCCGTCGTTCGGCAAGTCGCTTTCGGACAACCCGGCCCTGTACAAGCAGGTGTGGGACTGGACGTCCAAGAGCCTCCAGCTGACTCGGGCCTCGGCCGACGCGTAGGCGGTCATGGGTGCCGATGCGCTGATCCGATATCCCTTCAGTGCCGTCGTCGGCCAGGAACGCCTCAAACTGGCGCTGATCCTCTCGGCGATCGCGCCGGGGATCGGCGGCGTCCTCGTCCGTGGCGAGAAGGGCACCGCCAAGACGACGGTGGTGCGCGGGCTCGGTCCGCTGCTGCCGGCGGCGGGGGAGCGTCCGCGCGTCGTCGAACTGCCGATCGGCGCCACCGAGGACCGGGTCATCGGATCGTTGGACCTCACGCGCGTCCTGCGCGACGGTGAGGCCGTATTCACCCCGGGCCTGCTCGCCCAGGCCGATGGCGGCGTGCTCTACATCGACGAGGTCAACCTGCTCGCCGACCACCTCGTCGACGTCCTGCTCGACGCCGCGGCATCGGGGCGGGTGACGATCGAGCGAGACGGGGTGTCGCACACCCAGGACGCGAGCTTCGTCCTCGTCGGAACGATGAACCCCGAAGAAGGCGAATTGCGGCCGCAGCTGCTCGACCGTTTCGGCCTCGCCGTCGACGTCGCAGCTCCGACCGACGTCGAGCAGCGGGTGGCCGTGGTGGAACGCCGCATGGCCTTCGACGCCGATCCGGCCGGGTTCGTCGCCGGATTCGCCGACGAGGAGCAGGCGCTGGCCGAGCGGATCGCCGCGGCGCGCGACCGGGTGAACGGCATACGCCTGCCGGGCGCACAGCTGCGGCGGATAGCCGGGATCTGTGCGCACCTCCAGGTCGACGGGCTGCGCGGCGATCTCGTCGTCGCCCGAGCGGCCGCCGCGCACGCCGCGTGGCGCGGCGCTGAGGAGGTCGACGAGGATGACATCGCCGTCGCCGTCGAACTGGCCCTGCCGCACCGACGCCGCCGTGACCCGTTCGACAACGGCAGCCTCGACGACGAAGCCCTGTCGGATGCGATGGCCGCGGGGGATGAGGCGGCCGGGGAGTCAGATCCAGACCCAGACCCAGAGCCGGATCCGGATCCGGATCCGGATCCCGACGGGGGGCCCGGTTCTGGGGCCCCCGTTGACGGCGGCCCCGACAGCACCGGCACCCCGGCGACCGACGATTCCCAGTCCGGCGTCGACGCGCGGCGCTTCGGTACTGACTCCTCGAACACGCCTGCGCCGGTGCGTCCGAACCTGATGACGGTGTCCGGCATCGGCGACGGTGATCCCGGCCGCCGGTCGCGCTCGCGCACTTCGCGCGGGCACACGACGCGCGCCGTCGACTATTCGCCCGGCGCCCCCGTCCACTTGTTCGGCACGACGCTCGCCGCCGCCCAGCGCCTCGTCGGTGCGACCGCAAATGCCTCGGGTGCCTGGGGAGCGGCCGGGCGCAGCCCGGTGCGCATCGACGACCTGCGCGGAGCGCAGCGCGAGGGCACCGAGGGCAACCTGGTCGTCTTCGTTCTCGACCTGTCCGGGTCGATGACTGCCCGGACGAGACTGCGGGCACTCACCGAGGCCTGCGTGGCGTTGCTGCGCGACTCCTACACGCGCCGTGACCGTGTCGCCGTCGTCGTGGCACGTGGGACCGAAGCCCGCGTCGTGGTCCCGCCCACGCGGTCGGTCGACCTGGCGGTGGCGCGGCTCGCCGACCTGCGCGTCGGTGGACGTACCCCGCTGGCCGAGGGGCTGCTCGAGGCGCACGCCCTGATCGCGCGGGCGCGCATCGCCGAGCCCCGGCGCCGGCCACTGCTGGCCGTGCTGACCGACGGGCGGGCGACTGCCGGAGCGGGCGCGGTGGGGCGCGCCAACGCCGCGGCCCGCCTGGTGCGCCGCGACGGCGTCGACTCCGTCGTCATCGACTGCGAACAGGGCATGATCCGACTGGGATTGGCCGCGGAGCTGGCACACACACTCGGCGGCCGGCACGTCCCGATGGTCGAGTTGACCGGCGTGCGGATCGCGAGCGCGGTCGGCGTTCCAGCGGCGCGCGTGGCGTAGCCTTTCGGCCATGCCCAAAGGTGTCCCGACCTCCATCCCCGACGACGGATTGACCACGCGCCAACGCCGGAACGCCCCTGTCCTCGCGGTCAACACCGGCGACGGCAAAGGGAAGTCGACCGCGGCGTTCGGCATGGCCATGCGCGCCTGGAACGCCGGGATGAGCGTAGCGGTGTTCCAGTTCGTCAAGAGTGCCAAGTGGCGCGTCGGCGAGGAGTCCGCGCTGCGGGCACTCGGCGAGGTGCACACCGCGACCGGCCAGGGCGCGCCGGTCTCCTGGTTCAAGATGGGCAGCGGGTGGTCGTGGTTGCGCGCCAACGACGCCGCCGCCGACGACCATGCGCAGGCCGCCCGCGACGGGTGGCGCGAGATTGCGCGGTGCTTGGCCTCCGAGGAGCACGACTTCTACGTCCTCGACGAGTTCACCTATCCGCTGGATTGGGGCTGGATCGACGTCGACGAGGTCGTCTCGGTGCTCTCGCAGCGACCGGGCCGCCAGCACGTCGTCATCACCGGACGGCGGGCACCGGGGAAGCTGATCGACGCCGCTGACCTCGTCACCGAGATGGTGAAGGTCAAACACCCGATGGATGCCGGGCGAAAAGGTCAGAAGGGCATCGAGTGGTAGTCGCGGCAGGTGGCCGATGACTGCCGTGCCGGCGGTCGTGATCGCCGCGCCCGCCTCGGGCAGCGGCAAGACGACGGTGAGCACCGGACTGATCGGTGCATTGCGCGCCGCCGGACACGTCGTTGCGCCGTTCAAAGTGGGGCCCGACTACATCGACCCCGGCTACCACGCACTCGCCGCGGGACGTCCTGGGCGCAACCTCGATCCGAACCTCGTCGGCGAGGACCTGATCCCGGCCCTGTACCGCGCGGGCAGCGCCGGTGCCGACATCGCCGTCGTCGAGGGTGTGATGGGACTCTTCGACGGGCGGATCACCGCCGGCTCGCCGGCGGGCGGCCAAGGCTCGACGGCGCACGTCGCGACGCTGATCGGTGCCCCGGTCATACTCGTCGTCGACGTCGCCGGGCACAGCCAGTCGTTGGCCGCACTGCTGCACGGCTTCCTCTCCTTCGACGCCGGGGTGCACGTGGCCGGTGTGATCCTCAACCGGGTCGGCTCGCCACGGCACGAGGAGGTCGTGCGCGCCGCCGCGCAGGCCGTGGGCCTATCGGTCTTCGGGGTGCTGCGCCGCGACGATTCGCTGTCGGTTCCGTCCCGGCATCTCGGGCTGATCCCGGCCGCCGAACGCTCGCCGGAGGCACGCGAAGCAGTGGCGGCGATGACTGCTCTGGCCGCCGCGGCCATCGACCTGGACGGGATCGTTGCCGCGGCGCGCAGCAATGTCTCCGCGCAACCGTGGTCGGCGTCGACGGCGGTTGGTGAACCGGTCGCCGGTGAACCCATTGTGGCGCTGGCCGCCGGGCGCGCCTTCACCTTCGGCTACCCCGAGCACGCTGAACTGCTCGCCGCCGCCGGGGCGCGGGTCGTCGAGTTCGACCCGCTGAACGAGTCGCTGCCGACGGACACCTCCGCGCTGGTCCTCGGTGGTGGTTTCCCCGAGGAGCATGCCGAGGAGCTGAGCGGCAACGAGCCGCTGCGGACCGCGGTGCGCGCTCACGTCGCCGCCGGACGACCGGTGCACGCCGAGTGCGCCGGATACCTGTACCTCACGTCGGGGGTGGTCCGCGACGGCCGGGCGGGACCGCCGCTGGCCGCAGCGTTGCCGGTCCAGGCCGAGTTCGGGCAGCGGCTGACCCTTGGCTACCGCGATGGCGTGGCGCTGACCGATTCAGTCCTCTACCGCGCCGGCGACCGGGTCACCGGGCACGAGTTCCACCGCAGCACCGTGGCGCCGGGTCGGGCGCCCGCGTGGGGCTGGCACGCCGACGGTGCCCGTGTCGACGGCCACGTCCACAAGGGCGTGCACGCCTCGTTCCTGCACATCCACCCGGCCGCCGTCCCCGACGCGGTGCGTCGGTTCGTCGAGACGGCGACAGCCGCCGGAGAGGAAGTCTGATGGAACGGCAACCGGGCCCCACCGACAACCTGCACGCGACGCTCAACACCCTCGCCCGCCAGAGCCTGCGCCCGGACAAGGCACGCGACCTGCTGGAATCGGTACTGGTCGTCAGCCAAGGCCTCGACCTAGACGAGGCGCTGCAACGCATCGTCGACGTCGCCGCCCGCGTCCTCGACGCGCGCTACGCGGCACTGGGCGTGCGCGACACCATCGGCGGGGGACTGCGCGAGTTCGTCTACACGGGGATCAGCCCGGAAATCCGGGCGACGATGGGATCGCTGCCCAAGGGAAAGGGCGTTCTGGGCCTGTTGATCGAGGACCCACACGTGCTGCGGATCAGTGACCTGTCGCAGAACCCGGCGTCGGTGGGCTTCCCGCCCAACCACCCGCCCATGCGCAGCTTCCTCGGTGCGCCGGTCCTCATCCGCGGCGAGGTGTTCGGCAGCATCTACCTCACCGAGAAGCGGACCGCCGAGACGTTCACCGCCGTCGACGAGGCGCTGATCGGCGCGCTCGCCGTCGCCGCCGGCATCGCCATCGAGAACGCCCGCGGCTTCGAGCGCGCACGCATCCGGCACACCTGGATGGAGCTGATCGCACGGCGCGGCGCCGAGCCGCTGGCCGGGGTCAGCCTGGTCGCCAACCTCAACAACATCTGCGCCGACGTCGCCGAGCTCACCCGTGCCCGCGCGGTGTACCTGTACCAGACCGAGGACTCGGCCGCGACGCTGCGCGCGAACTCGGGATGGCCGGGGCCGGTGGACTCGGTGACCTTCGGTGCGGCGATCACCGAGACGTCGGAGCTGCGGGTCCTGGCCGACGATGCGCTACCCGGCTGGGGCGACCGCGACGGCGGCTGGCTGACCGTGGTGCCGCTCGTGCGCGGCCCGTGGGTCTACGGGGCGATCGTGATCCACCAGGACAGCCAGCCCGACTGGGAGGCCGAGGAGCGCACCGGCCTGGCCGGTGTGGCTGAGATCGCGTCGCTGGCCATCGCGTACGCCGAGCGCCGCGAGATCGGGCGCCGGCTGGAGATGCTCGAAGACCGTCACCGCATCGCACGCGACCTGCACGACCACGTCATCCAACGGCTCTTCGCGATGGGACTGTCGCTGCAGGCGTTGACCGTGCAGCGCGACGCCGACGACCAGACGGAATCGGCCGACGCGGCCCAGCGCGACCGGCTCCAACAGGTGCTCAGCGACCTCGACGGGACGATCTCGCAGATCCGCACGTCGATCTTCGACCTCCAGTCCGGTGACCCGTCGCGCAACCCGACGCTGCGGCGCCGCGTCCTGGCCGTCATCGGCCAGGTGTCCGGACACGCGGAGGTCACGCCGATGGTGCGCTTCGACGGACCCGTCGACACCGTTGTCATCCCCGAACTCGCCAGCCATGTCGACGCCGTCGTGCGCGAGGGTGTCAGCAATGCACTGCGGCATTCGGGCGCCGACCGGATCGAGGTGCGCGTCGCCGCCGAGCCGCGGACGGGGGAGTTGACCGTCGAGATCACCGACGACGGTCGCGGCATCGACCCGGGGACTCGGCGCAGCGGGTTGGAGAACCTGCGGATGCGGGCGGCGGAGTGGGACGGCGACTTCACCGTCGGACCCGGGCTCAGCGGCCGCGGTACGCGACTGCTCTGGCAGGTACCCCTCGTCGCCCAGAAGACCGACTGAGCCCAAGACCCCGCCGACCGAGCCCAGATCCGCGCCGAGCGAGCCCTACTTGTCGCCCTGCGACGCCTTCGTCGCGAGCACCGCGACCTGCGTGCGGCTGGAGAGGTCGAGTTTCGCGAGGATGCGGGTGACGTTGTTCTTGATCGTCTTCTCCGCGAGGTGCATCCGCTTGGCGATGATGCGGTTGGTGAGGCCCTCGCCGATGAGGCTGACGATCTCGCGCTCGCGCTCGGTGAGCTTGCCGAACGGGTCGTCGGGGGCGCTGCTGCGTTCGCGCAGCCGCTCCATCAATGCCGCGGTGCTGCGCTGGTCGAGCAGGTTGCCCCCAGCGGCGACGGTGCGGACCGCCGACACCAGGTTCTGGCCGAGGATCTGCTTGAGGACGAACCCCGAGGCGCCGGCCATGACGGCAGCCAGCAGCGCATCGTCGTCGGCATAGCTGGTCAGCATCAGGCAGTGCGTGTCGGGGCAGGTCGAGCGCACCTCACGGCACAGCTCGACGCCGCTGCCGTCGGGCAGGCGCACGTCGAGGACGGCCACGTCGGGTGGGTCGTTGGTGATGCCGACGAGGGCCTCGGCAACGGTGGCCGCCTCGCCGATGACGTCGAGGTCGCCAGCGGTGCCGAGGAGGTCGCGCAGGCCGCGGCGGACCAGTTCATGATCGTCGACGATGAAGACGCGCACGGGTGCATCGGACATGGTTAGACGGTACCCCTGCGGACGTCGGTCCCGATTCGTTCGGGACACATGTCGCAGTGCCTCAAGGACTTTCGACTCATGCCGTCGTGGCCGGGCCACGGCAGGCTCGTTGTTATGACTGCGACAGATGTGATTTCACTGACGGAGAAGATGGACGGCAGCGACCTCCTGCGCGAGCTGGAGCCGCTGGCTGCCCGCGAGGTGGACCGCCACATGAAGGTGGCCGTCGACTGGATGCCCCACGACTACGTGCCGTGGGACTCCGGCCGCAACTTCGCCTTCCTCGGCGGTGAGGACTGGGACCCGACACAGTCGGAGTTGTCCGAGACCGCCAAGGCCGCGATGATCACCAACCTGCTCACCGAGGACAACCTGCCGTCGTATCACCGCGTGATCGCGGAGAACTTCTCCCTCGACGACGCGTGGGGTTTCTGGGTCGGCCGGTGGACGGCCGAGGAGGCACGGCACTCGATCGTGATGCGCGACTACCTCGTCGTCACCCGCGGGGTCGACCCGGTGGAGCTGGAGAACACGCGCATGCTCCACATGACCCACGGCTACGACCCGCTCGACCATGCCCGCGAGGTGCACAAGCTGGAGCCCACGCTGCATCAGAACAGCGCCTTCGAGATGATCCTGTCGGTGGCCTACGTCAGCTTCCAGGAACTGGCGACCCGGGTCAGCCACCGCAACACCGGTAAAGCGTGCGGTGATCCCATCGCCGACCGTATGCTGCAGCGCGTCGCCGCCGACGAGCACCTGCATATGACCTTCTACCGCAACATCGTGTCGGCGGCCCTCGACGTCGTGCCCGACCTGGCGATGGCCGCGATCTACTCGATCGTGTCGAACTTCGCGATGCCCGGCGCGACCATGCCGAACTTCCGCCGCAACGCGGTGCTGATCGCCAAGGACGGCATCTACGACCTGCCGCAGCACCGCACCGACGTCCTGGCGCCGGTCCTGCGCAAGTGGCGGATCTTCGAGCGCGACGACTTCGGCCCCGTCGGCCAGTACTACCGCGAGGAGCTGGCCCGGTTCCTCAACGACCTCGACGCCAAGGTCGACAAGTTCGAGGCCTCCCGCGCGCGTGCACTTGAGCGCATGCAGGACAAGGCCGACCGCGACCGCGCGGCCAGGCTCGGGTCGTGAGGTGACCGTCATCGACGCCGAGCGCATCTCGGCCCAGAGCATGCCGGGGTTCGACGCCGCGATCACCATGGCCGAGGCCGCGGCCTGCGACAATCCGACGTGGTGGAACGAGGTTCGCAGCCACACCCACGACGTCGACGGTGGCTACGCGAGTTCGCTGTTGCTCGCCGATTTCATCCGCGCTCACGCCCACCGAATGGGCGTGCCGGTCAGCGACATCTGGGCGCGCATCCGGGCTACGGGGGAATTGCCGCTCTGAGTGCGCCGGTACGCTAATCGGCTATGGAGGCTGACGAGCGGCGCACGGCTGGGCACTATCTGGCCGGACTGAATCTGGACGGGCGCAAAGTCGTCGTCGTCGGCGGCGGCTCGGTCGCCCAGCGGCGGCTGCCCAACCTGCTGGCCGCGAACGCGAAGGTCGTCGTCGTCGCCGTCGATCCGACGCCGGCGGTCGAGGCCAACCCGCTCGTAGAGATCGTGCGGCGTCCTTACGCCGACGGTGATCTCGACGGAGCCTGGTATGCCATCGCCTGCACCGACGACCCCGAGGTGAATGCGGCCGTCGTCGAGGAGGCGACACGGCGCCGCGTCTTCTGCGTCCGTGCCGACGACGCCCGGCTGGGTACCGCCGTCACCCCGGCGAGCGGACGGTCGGGAACGTTGACCGTCGGCGTGCTGGGGACCTCGAGCAAGGAGAACGAGCGCCGGGTGCC
>CAZVVS010000118.1:0-13051 GCA_964630585.1 uncultured Gordonia sp. | reverse complement strand
ACGCCTGGGCGGCCCGCTTGCCGGTCGAGAGGTCGGAGATGATCGCGCGGCCGATCACCATGCCCGCCGCGCCGCCAAGGCCCTGGGCGAACCGTGCCGCCACCAGGATGCCGACGTTGGGGGCGAGTGCGGCGACGACTCCCGCGGCGACGCACAGGGCGGCGCCTGCAAGGAGGGGCTTTACCCGGCCGAAGCGGTCGGAGAGTGGGCCGAACACCAGCTGGCCCAAGGTCACGCCGAGGAGGAAGGCGGTCAGAGTGAGCTGGACGGCGGTTGCCGAGGTGTGGAGGTCGCCGGTCATCTCCGGAAAGGCGGGGAGATAGAGGTCGGTGGCGAAGGGGGCCACTGCCGACAGCAGTGCGAGCACCAGCAGCAGGGGCGTGGTGATCTCGCGATGGGGGGTGGCCGCATTTGCGGGGTTCTGGGAGTTCAGGGTCGCACTCATATAGTTATGATACTATAACTAGTATGAATCCTGCAACCCCCCGCGATGCCGCTCTCGCCGAGATTGCCGAGCTGATCCTGCGGATCGGCCGTGACTTGGAACCGCACGGGCCCGGTGGGGTGGGCGAATTGGTGCCGCTGACCGGAACAGAAGCGGCGGTGATGCGCTGGATCCACCGGGCCCCCGACACGACGCCCGCGGCGACAGCGGCGGGAACCGGACTGCAGCGGAGCAATCTGAGTGCGGCGTTGAAGTCGTTGGTGGCCAAGGGGATGGTCGAGAAGCGGCCCGACCCCGACGACGGCCGGTCGGTGCGTCTGTGTGCGACCCCGCTCGCCGAAGACAACATCACCCGACTCCGCGAGTTCTGGGCGGGCCGGCTGCGCGACGCGCTTTCCGTCGAAGGTGGTTCGTCGGTCTCTTCCGACGCCGACCTGACGACCGTCGCCTCGTTTCTGGGAGTCATCGACGACGGGGTTCGGCTCCGCCAGCACTAGCGATGGGTGCCTGGCTGTGTACAGGCGTCGCGAAGTGCCCTTACGCGTTCAGCGCGGCAAAGGCCGCAGTCAAGTACGCGCTGGTCCGGGCTGATCCGAGGATTTCGCCACCCATCTTGTTCATCACATACGAGATGGTGGTCTTGGCCTCCGGCACCATGACGGTCTGCGATCCTCCGTAGCCGCCCCAGTAGCAGATCCGACCGTCCGGGATGTAGGGCACGGACGTGGTTTCGGGGAGGGCAAAGCCGATCCCGAAGCGCAGGGGGACGCCGAGCACCAGGTCGACCCCATGGCTTTGCTCCTCGAAGATCCGCCCGATCGTCGCCGGCGACAGGGTCAGTCCCGCTCCCGACGCCGGATCGCCGACGGTCCCGCGCGCGATCACCGACAACGTTCGGGCGAGCGCACGGGCCGTCGAATGGCCGTTGGCGCCGCCGATGTCCGCGCGTCGCCAGGGCACCGTGTTGGCGTCCTCCGCCACGACGGCCGGTCCGGTGAAGGCTTTGAAGGCCGGTGCATCCGGCGACATCGGGGGTATTTCAGTAAGAGGCGGAGGCGGAATGAGCTCGGCGATCCGGCCGTCGTCCGCCGGACCGGCACCGATTTGCAGGTCGGTACCGAGCGGGCCGGCGATCTCGTCGGCCACGAAAGTCTTCAGGTGTTTGCCGGTGACGCGCCGGACGACCTCGCCGAGTAGGTGGCCGTAGTTGATGAGGTGGTAGCCGGACGCGGTTCCCGGTTCCCACCACGGTGCCTGGCCGGCGAGTCGCGAGGTGGACAAGTCCCAGTCGTAGACGTCGCTGGTCACGATGGGCTGGTCCCATCCGGCCACGCCCGAAGTGTGCGACATGAGGTGGGTGACGGTCACTGCTTCTTTGCCCGCCGCCGCGAACTCGGGCCAGTACGTGGCGACGGGTGCGTCGAGGTCGAGGAGTCCACGATCGGCCAACAGCAGCACTGCCAAGGCAGTCACTTCCTTGGTCGTCGACCACACGTTGACGATCGTGTCCCGCTCCCACGGGAGCGTGCGGGCTGCGTCGCGGTGACCGCCCCAGAGGTCGACGACGAGATCGCCGTCGACGTCGATCGCCAGCGCCGCACCGCATTCTTCGCCGCTGGCGATGTTGTCTGTGAAGATCTCGCGCAGATCGTCGAATCGGGAATCACATGTTCCGTGAACGTTCATGTCTGCTCCTCAAAGGGCCGGTACCGCTGACGCTAGCCCTGGACGCCCGGTCGCGGAGAGTTCTCGCGGGAGTCGGCAGTCAAGCCGATCCTGGGACACCGGGCCCAATCGGGCATTTGCCCGAGTGGCCTGATATCTATTGCTCGTGGGAAACGTAATGGCGATCGTCCTTGCTCTGACCGCTGCATTGCTCTTTGCTCTCGCCGCGGTACTGCAGGAACAGGGCACCAAGGGCGTCGACGCCGATGTGGAATCCACCGGCGTCGGGTTCTTCGCACGTCTCTTCAAGCGCAAGGTGTGGCTCGCCGGGATCGCCACGGACATCGCGGGCTTCGTCGTCCAAGCGGCGGCCCTGGCGGTGGGCAGTCTGCTGCTGGTGCAGCCGCTGCTGGTCACCACCTTGGTCTTCGCGCTTCCGCTGGCCGCGTATGTCCACAAGCGGCGGTTGACCCGCAGCGAATGGTTCTGGGCCGTGGTCCTGTGTGCGGCCCTGACCGTCTTCATGATCCTCGGCCAGCCCGAGGCCGGGGTCACGCAGCCCTCGGGTAGGTCGTGGATCATCCCGATCGCGATCCTCGTCCCGGTGGTCGCCGTGTGCATCATCGGCGGATCCCGGATGAAGAGCGGATCGGCCAAGTCGCTCGTCCTGGCGGTTGGGGCCGGCATGCTCCTCGGGTACTCCGCGCCGTTCACCAAGACCGGAATCGACGCGTTCGGCCAGGGCATTCTCAACGGTCTGAGCAGCTGGGAGTTCTGGGCGATGGCCGTGACCGCGACGCTGGGCACTCTGTGGCAGCAGTCGAGCTATGAGGCCGGCGATGTGCAGACCAGCCTCCCGGCGGTCACCGTGCTCAAGCCGATCATCGCGATGGCGCTGGGCCTGACGATCTACCAGGAGCACCTGCGGACGGGGCATGCGGGCGACCTGGTGGTCATCGCGGCTCTGGTCGTGACCCTGGTTGCGACTCTTGCGCTGGGCCGGATGAGCGGTAGCGGGGGTCAGCCTGCCAGTCAGAGCTGAGCCGGGGTCGGTTCGGCCACGCCGGCATCACAGTTGTGCGCGCAGTTCGATGCTCGGTATGGATGTTACTGATGGGGCAGTTGATACTGCTGGGATGAATCTGTCCGGTTTCGCGCTACGCGCTGCCGCCGTGTGCGCGGCAGCTGTCGCGGCGCTGTCCTTGTCAGCGGGTGTGAGTCGCGCGGCGCCACCGCCGGAGTGGCGGTACACGCTGGTCGCCTTCAACAACACGAGCGCGCGCGACATGAACGTGTTCGAGTCGTCGGATGCGGCGGAGTTCGACGTCCTCAAGCTCTCCGCGTACCGCCCGCCGACCGGCTTGGTCCGCGATCCCAGCATCTTCCGGCACACCGATGGCTGGTACTACGTCACCTACACGACGGGGAACGGGGCGAACGTCGGCTTCGCGCGCAGCCGTGACCGCGTCAGCTGGACGCATCTGCGGGATTGGCCGGTGCCGCTGTGTTGCGCCTTCCTTCCGGGGACCGGCGACGGGAAAGGGCCGTCGCTGCCGTTCATCTCCGGATCGGCCGGTTTCAAAGACGGGCCGTCGCTCTCGCCGTTCACCACCAAGGCCTGGGCGCCGGAGTGGTTCGTCGACGGCGATCAGGTCAACGTCATCCTCTCGATGTCCACCGGGGGTGGCTTCGTTCCCTACGTGATGACCGCCCGCGATGCCTCGCTGCAGTCGTGGACCTTCCCTCAGCCACTCGGGATCCGGGCCGACCACATCGACACCACCGTTGTGAAATCGGGTGGGACGTATCACGCGTTCACCAAGAACGAGACCACCAAGGTCATCGAGCATGCGACGGCGCCGTCGCTGCGGGGGCCCTATACCTTCGTCACGCCGGGGGAGTGGGGGTCGCTCGTGGAAGGTCCGGCCCTTGTGCAGCTTCCCGACGGGGATTGGCGGATGTTCCTCGACGAGTACCAGACCGGTCGGTACCTGTACTCCGATAGCGCCGACGGGCTGCGCACCTGGACCCGCCCGCGGGAGTTCACCGGAATCCCCGGTGGGGTGCGCCATTTCGGCGTTGTGCGCGAACCGGTGTGATGGGCGAGCCGCTGTAGTAACTACTCCGCCAGAGTCGGCAGGACGAGGTTCAGCGCGAGGTCGACGGGCCGGGTCGAGCGCGTCACGCGGGCCATCATGATCGCGCCTTCCAGTGCGCTGATCGCGGCCAATGCGGTCTCGTGCGCGTCGGTCTCGTCGTGGCCGGCGCGCGTCAACGACTCCGCGAGGAGGTCGGTCCACTCGTCGACGATCTCGGCGATGATCGGCCCGAGGTCGGGGTCGCCGTGGCCCTCTTGGGCGGCGGCCCCGACGGGGCATCCGGCGGTGAAGTCGCTCTCGCGGAGTTGCTGCCTGTAGTAGGCGCCGATTCCGCCGAACAGCTCGGCGGCCGGCACCCCGTCGTCGACGCCCGCTCGCAGTCGGCTGCTGACCAGGCCGCCGACCCAGCGCAGGGCGTCGGAGAGCAGTTCGGTGCGCCCGCCGGGGAAGTGGAAGCCGACCGAACCGCGCGGCGCCCCGCTTGCCTCCAACACGCCGGAGACCGTCGTCCCGGCGACGCCGCGTTCACGCAGCATCAGCGCAGCGGACACGACCATTCGCTCCCGCGTATCCGTTTTGGCACCCATGGGCGACCTCCCGTGTACTATGCTCTGCTACATACAATAGCAGCGAGGATCACTCTTATGCAGGAACTTACCTTCGTCCGCACCGGGCAGCTGGAATGGCGGGACCGTCCGGAGCCGACTCTCGTCGACCCGTCGGATGCATTGGTGCGGCCGTTCGTCGCGAGTCGCTGCGACGGTGACACCCTTCCGCTGCACAGCAATGTGTCGCGACCGATGCAGGCGGGGATCAAGGTGGGCATGATCGACCCCGTCGTGGCCTCGATCGTCGGCGGTGTCCCGTTCCAGGGGCCGTTCGGCATTGGGCATGAGGCGATCGGGCAGGTCACGGCGATCGGCTCCGAGGTCTCGGGTTTGCGCGTCGGCGACATCGTGGTGGTGCCGTGGGCGATGGCGTGCGGCACCTGTTACGAATGCGGTCTGGGGTTGACGGCGAAGTGCTCGACGATGACCGCGCAGAGCCCCGGCAAGACGCTCGCTGCGTTCGGGTTCGGCCCGTCTTGTGGATCATTCGGCGGCATGGTGACCGATTCCCTGCGAATCCCGTTCGCTGACTTCAACCTCGTCAAAGTACCCGACGGGGTGGACCCGCTACGGGTGGCGGCAGCGAGCGACAACCTCGCCGACGCCTGGCGTGCCGTCGTGCCGCCGCTGCAATTGCGACCCGGCGGGAAGGTCCTCGTCATCGGCGGCGGCGGCCAGAGTATCGGCCTCTACGCCGCCGGTCTCGCCGTCGCGCACGGCGCTTCGGTGGTCGACTACCTCGACGATCGTGAGGCCCGGCTCGCCGTCGCCGAGGGGTTCGGTGCTTCGGCCCGCCCGATCTCCAAGAACCGGCGCAAGTCGATCCTGGGGGCGGTCCCCGACCGCTACGACGTCGTGGTGGAGGCGTCGTCGAACGCACAGGGGCTGCGCGACGCGCTAGGGGCGCTCCGCCCCGGCGGTATCTGCACCGGGACCGGCTACTACGTGAACACCGGCACCAAGATCCCGGTGATGGACATGTACGCCACCAGCGCCACGCTGCACGTCGGGGTGTCGAACGTGCGCCCGGTCCTGCCCGAGCTCCTCGACTTCGTTGCGACTACCGGATTCCCGGCCGAGCGGGTCACTTCACTGCTCGCCGACTGGAACGACGCTCCGAACGCCTACCAGGCGCGCACCACCAAGGTCGTCCTGCACCGCGACCCGATCGACCTGTCCTGAAGGAGGGATGGTGATGCCCGATTTCACGTTGCCCGACCTGCCCGACGAATCGAAGGCGATCCTGGACGCGGTCGTGCCGCCGCCGAACCGCCCGCCGCTGCTGTATCTGGCCATGGGGGCCAATCCGGCCGTCCTGCGGGCCTACGCGCAGGGGCCGATCCTCGGGCTGCACGGCTTGCTGCACACCGGTCAACTCGACCCGGCCGACCGCGAACTTGTGATTCTGCGGGTCACCGGCCGGCTCCGTGCCGAGCACGAGTGGGGCGTGCACGTCGCCTACTTCGGCAAGACCTCGGGGCTCACGCAGAGTCAGCAAGCCTCGACGGTCACCGACGAGGCGCCCGACCCCGCATGGTCGCCACGGCAGCGGGCGATCATCGGGATCGCCGATGCCGTCGCCGATCAGCGGCCGTTCACCGACGACGAGGACGCGTCCATCCGTGCAGTTCTCACCGATGCGCAGCGCGTCGAGTTCCTTTCCGTCGCCTCGCTCTACCTGGGGATCTCGGCGCTGTGCCGCGTATTGGAGATTCCCCGCGAACCCGGCGCGCCGGCGCTGCCGGAATCGCCCTAGTTCTTCGGTCGGGACGGCGATCGGGTGACCATCACCATGATCGCGTCGCGCAGATCGGGTCGCTGCGCGTCGTCGTAGAGCTCGATCAGTGCAGTCTCGGCGATCATTGCGACGGTGAGCACGGCGACTGCACCCGGGTCGGGCCAGCCGAGTTCGGCGATGTCGGGAGTCATCAGGGCGGCGGCGTCGGCGTTGCGTGCCGAGACCTCGGGCAGCAGGTCGGCGTCGGTGCGCGACTGTGCAAGCAGTGCTTTCGTCCCTTTGGTGCGACGGCAGCCGTCGAGGAAGACCTCGATGCCCGTGCGCAGCCGCGCCGCGCCGGGCGTCAAGTCGCGGATCGCCTCGTCGACGTCGGCGTTGAGGCGGTCGTGGTAGTCGCGGTGCAGGGCAACGAGGTAGTCGCGGCGCGTGGGGAAGTGGTTGTAGAAGCTGCCCTTGGCCATCCCTGCGGTGTCCACGACCGCGTTGACCGAGAGCCCGGCGAGTCCGCGCGCGGCGGCGACGTCGAAACCCGCCGACAGCAGGGCGTTGCGGCCGGGCTCGGCGGGTCGTGCCATCTGCGGTTTCCTCCTCGAGTGCAGTGTCATCCTGATGGGCCGATCCTCTCATGCTACCCTATGACCGACCGGTCGGTCATCTATTCCGACGACGAGGAGGAGCAGGACATGTCACCGGTGCGGCAAACGCGGCGCCGTCGTATAGCTATCTCGGCGGACTTGCCGCCCAGCTGACCGCGCCCGGGCAGCCGCCGGGGGCCAACGATTGGGGCTGCCGACCCGACGCTGATCACCCGAACCCCGTCGTCCTCCTGCACGGCCTGTCCAACGACACCGTCACGTGGAACACGCTGTCGCCGGTGCTGGCCGACGCGGGGTACTGCGTGTTCACCACGACCTACGGCCGGGGATGGCTCGGCCCGATCGGCGCGGTTACGACGGTCCAGGAGAGTGCGCGACAGATCGCCGCGTTCATCGACCGGGTGCGCGCCGCCACCGGCGCGTCGAAGGTCGACCTCGTCGGGCACTCGATGGGCGGGGCGATCCCGTTCTACTACCTCAACCATCTGAACGGCATCGGAAAGATCGACGACTACATCGCGCTGGGTGCACCCCTGCACGGCTCGGATCTGAGCGGTCTGCAAACCGCTCTCGCCGGCATCCTGGGGATCCCGGGTGTTGGCCCGGCCGTCAGCCGTCAGTGTGGCGGCCCGTGCCAACTGAACCCGGGTTCGCCGTTCCTGAAGGTGCTTAACCCCGACCCGGCCATCGCTCCCGATATCGACTTCACGATGATCGTCACGCGCTACGACGAGGTCGCCACCCCGTACACCACGGGCATGCTGCGCGGCCGAAATGTCCGCAACGTCGTGCTGCAGGACCGGTGCGCCACCGACTACACCGAGCACTATGAGATGACGGCCGACCCGATCGCGGTCCGCGAGATCCTCAACGCGCTGCGCCCGGCCACCGCGGTACGGGCCCGCTGCACGACGGTGCTGCCGTTCATCGGGCCCGTCGGGTAGCCGCACGGCGTCGATAGCCCTTCGCCTCCTCTCACCATGCGCAACGTCGACACTTTTCGGCCGAGCGCAGCGACGAGGCATTCGACATGGCCTTCTCCCTGGCCTTCCGCCTGGGTGCGACCGACGTCGTGGCCCAACTCGTGGAGTTGCGCAGTGCGGCCGCTTCTTTCGCCCCGCCCGTGTTCGCCACGCCCGGCTTCTCCCCGTCCGGTTTCTCGGTGCCGAGCGGGGCGGCCAATGCGGGATTGGCATCGTCGGCGGAACCCGCCCTGCGCGAGGATGCGCGGACCGACGGACTGGTCGAGATCCTGGCGGGCGGCGGCGCTGTGAGTGCCCCGACCGGGTACGCGGCCCTGGCGGTGGCCGCACCGCCGGCGGTCGGTGCGTCAGGGGCAGGTGACCTTCATCTCGAAGGACTTCTTCGACGCCGCCATGGGGTTGGCCATGTCGACTCCGCTCACGTTGCCGCTGATGGTGTAGGTCTTGCCGTCCGTCGTAGCGGTGGCGTCGCCGCCGGGCACGCCCTTGGTCCACCCGAGCGCCTGGCCGTTGGTGCTGCCGAGGCCCACGGCCTGGACTTCCGGCTTGTCGCCCTCGGTCACGGTGGCATCCACGCCGGTGCCCCCGCTGTTGTCGCCGACGGCGATGAGGACCTTGCCGTCGTGGGTGGTGCAGGCGACGGTCCGCGACCCCAGATCCACGGGCTTGCCGTCGACGGTGACCGATGCCTCGCCGCCTACCTTCGAGTCGCCGCTCGACGAGCACGCCCCCAGGGCGCCGATGAGACCCAGCGCGCTGACGCCGACGATGATGATGGTGGTGCTGATGGTGTTGCGCATGACTTGCTCCTTGTGGTTCTCGCTGAAGCGGCCCCTTCTGGGGTGCTGAGACGAAACCTAGAAGCGGCGTGCGCCTACCGATCACAGGTCGGATCGGTGCGCTTCACGGTTGCGACCGCGCTGAGTCCACGACGGACCGGAGCAACGACCCCATGTCGGCACGGGTGTCGTCGTCGGATTCGGGGTTGCGGACCTGTGTCCACGTCCGCACGTCCAGCACCGTCGCACACAAATTGATGGCGCGCGCCCGCGCAGCGTCGTCGAGCGGATCCAGCAGTGTGCCGAGCGCCGTTGTCACCCAGGCGACGTGGGAGAGCCTGCCCTGGCGGACGATTTCGGCGAGTACGGGGGACCGCTCGGCAAGGGCGAGCGTCCGTAGTGTTTCCGCACCGGTGGCGGCGTAGTCGTCGCAGACGGTATCCACGATCGAGGCGATGTCGCCGGGCGCGACCCTCGAGCGGACTTCGTTGACGGCCGGGGCCCAACGTTCCCGGACGCCCACGAGGTAGAGGTCCTCCTTCGAGCCGAAGTGGTTGACGACCGTCTGTTGCGAAACCCCCGCCTCGCGGGCCACGTCGGCAAGGGTCACCTCGTCGTACCACCGGTCTCGGAACGCCTCCACCGCGGCGTCGAGGATGGATTCTCTGGTGCGTTCCGCTGACGCTGCGCGCACTCCGAGCTTGTACTGGCGCTTCGGCCGACTGCTTTTATTAGTGCTTGACACAATTGAATTGTAGCGCGTACTAGTTAAAAGTCCAGCCACTCGGAAGGGAACTGACATGGCATGCATCCTCGCCTACACCTCGCCGGCCACCGGCCACATCTATCCGCTGGTCCGCGGTCTCCTCGAACTGCAACGACGAGGGCACCGCGTCCACGTGCGAACACAGCCGAGCGTGATCGCCGAACTGTCCGCAGTCGGCCTTGACGCCTCACCCGTCGATGCCCGCGCGGCTGCCATGCAGGTCGGTGATCACCTGGCCAAGAGCCGGAAAGAGCGTGCCGCTATGGGATTGACGGCCATCCTCGACCGGGCGACGATCGACGCCGCAGACCTCGACGCCGCGATCGCCGAGCATTCCCCCGATGTACTGCTCATCGACCCGAACTGCTACGGCGCACTCACTGCCGCGGAGGCCAGCGGCCTGCCCTGGGCCATCGCGATGCCATCGCTGCTGCCCCTGCCCGGTCGTGGAATCCCGCCGTACAGCCTCGGCATGGCTCCGGCCCGCGGTGTACTCGGGCGTATCCGCGACAAGGCCTTGTGGCCGGTCGTGGAGCGAGCTTTCGGCAAGGCACTTCTGCCGGGGGTCAACGACATGCGCAATCGCTACGGTCTCGCGCCGTTCCGTTCGCCGCTGGACCAGTGGCACGTACCAGATCTGGTGATCGCGTTGACCGGCGAGCCGATCGAGTATCCGCGCACGGACCTTCCCGCCCATGTGGCGGTGGTCGGGTTCCAGCCCTGGGATCCGCCTGCCGAAGCTCCGGACTACCTCAGCGCCGAGGGGGATCCCTGGGTTCTGGTCACGTGCTCGACCGAGTATCAGGGGGACGAGCGCCTCGCCGAGGTCGCCGCGGAGGCACTGCGCGGCGAGCCCTACCGGGTCCTGCTGACTCTGGCCGATGCGTACGACGGCGCTGGGATCAACGCCGGTGGCAACGTCGTGACCACCCGGTTCGTGTCCCATGCGGCTGTGCTCGAACACGCCGCCGCGGTAGTCACCCACTCCGGCATGGGGATCGTCGGCAAGGCGACCGCTGCCGGTGTGCCGATTGTGTCGGTGCCCTTCGGCAGGGACCAGCCCGAGATCGCGCGTCGGATTATGGAGGCCGGTACCGGAGTCCGGGTCAAACCGGATGAACTGACCCCGGAACGGCTGCGGGCCGCGGTCCGCGAGGCGATCGCGTTGCGGCCCAACGCACGCCGGGTTGCCGCACAGCTCGCCGCCGCCGATCCCGGCGGTGCCTTTGCCGACGCCGTCGGCCGCCTCATCCGACCGACGGTGGTTCCCGTTGAGGGTCAGTCGCACCAACCGAATCGACATGGTGGGCTGCGGTGCTGGTGAGCGCAGCCCACAACAGCGGGCTGTCGGCCACCTCGCCCCGCGCATACCAGCGCGCGCGCCGGTCGCGCTGCCATTGTCCGAGGGTGCGGACCGGATCGGTGCTGCGGTCCGCTGCCCTCGACGTCCTGCGGCACTACACGCGCCGCGGGTAACGTTCGCGGTGACTTCAGGGAGGACTGCGGTGGCGCGTAAGGGCGACATCGGTGTGGCGGCCGCGACCGCGATCGGCGTCGGCGGCATGATGGGCGCCGGGCTCTACACGCTGGTCGGTCTGGCTGCCCACACCGCGGGGGTGTGGATCTGGGCGTCGTTCCTCGTCGGCGGGGTGGTCTCGGTGTTCAGCGTCTACTCCTACGCCAACCTCAGTGCTCGATACCCGAGTCGCGGCGGGGCGGCCGAGTTCCTGATCCGCTGCTACGGCGACAGCTTGGTGGCCGGGGGGCTCAACGTCTTCCAGTTCCTCGGCTGGATCATCGCGATGGCCCTGTATGCGACGGGGTTCTCCGGTTATGTCATGCACCTGCTCGGCCGCGATGACGCGTGGGTCGGCAAGGCGATCGGCGTCGGGCTCGTCCTGTTCCTGATGGGGGCGAACTTCATCGGGGCCAAGACCGTGGGGCGCGCCGAGCTCGTGGTCGTCGGAATCGAGCTGGTCATCATCGTCGGGTTCGTGCTGGCGGCGGCACTGCGGGCGACGCCGTCGAATTTCACCGACGCGGACGGTGGCGACGGCCTGCTCGGCATGCTGATCGCGGCGGGTCTGCTGTATGTGACCTACGAGGGCTTCGGTGTGGTCACCAACTCCGCGGGCAACATGTCCAACCCGCGCAAGCAGTTGCCGCGCGCGATGTACCTCGCGCTGGCGATCGTCGTTACCGTGTACGTGGTCGTGGCGATCATGGTCGTGATGGTGCTGCCGCTGGCGATCATCGAGGCCAATGCCGGGCACGTCCTCTCCGAGGCGGGCCGTGCCGCCGCGGGCGACGCCGGTTTCATCATCGTCGGGGTGGCCGCGCTCCTCGCCACGGCGTCGGGGGTCAACGCGACCCTCTACGGCAACGCCAATCTGGCCTATACCGTCGCGAAGACCGGCGAGCTGCCCGCGGACTTCGCTCGGGGCGTGTGGCGCTCGGGGACCTGGGGCCTGGTGGCCGCCGGACTCCTTACCTGTCTGTTCGTCGTCGCCTTCCCGCTGTCCGCGGTCGGACAGATGGCCAGCATGGCCTTCCTCATCGTTTACGGCGCGGTCAGTTTCGGGCACCTGCGGGTCCGGCACGAGACCGGTGCACGCGCGCCGCTGCTGATTGCTTCGGTCGTCTTGAATGCGGGGCTGTTCGCGTTGCTGCTCTACTACTCGATGACCTCGGGAGCCGTGGCTGCGGCAACCACGCTGCTGGTCGTCCTCGTCGCGAGCTTCGCCTTCGAGTACGCCTACCGGCGCGCGACGGGCCGGCGCCTGCGGATCGCGGGGGACTGAGCGAGCGGCTCACGCGGTGGCCGCGATTGAATGCGGTGGCTGTTGTCAGAGGTCGGGTGTAGCGTGAACAGTAGTTCGAACAACATATTGTTCACGCAGTTCAGAGGGGGTGAATCCGATGACCAAAGACACCGCGTGTCCGGTGGTGTTGCCTGATTCGCCGATCGAGTTGATGGCGGTACTACGGGCCACCGTCGATCGTCTGGGGTCGGCGGTGTGGACTGCGGAAACCGAAGACGCCCTACTGGCCGCCGAACGCGACCTGGAGACGGCGCGGCGCGCCGCCGAAGGGGTGGATGCGCAGTTGTTCACCGAGATCAACGACCGCTGCGCCTACACCCGCGACGGGTTCTGCCACCCGATCACCTTTCTCGCCAAAGGCCTTCGCCTGGGCCGTGGTGAAGCCCGCAAACGGTACCGCCGCGCGGCGAAGATCGCCCGACTCACCAGCATGACCGGCCAAACCATGGACCCGAAACTCCCCGCCACCGCCGCCGCAGTGGCCCAGGGCACGATCAGCGCCGCCCATGTCGATGAGATCGCCGAGGTCATCGCCCACATCCCCCACCGG
>CAZVVS010000117.1:0-13064 GCA_964630585.1 uncultured Gordonia sp. | reverse complement strand
AGGCTTGGTACTACCACCGGCTCATACCGAGGCTTGTTGAACGCGGGCACAGCGCCGTCGCCGTTGAATTGCCGGCGGCAGACGACAACGCCGGGCTTGCTGTCTACGCCGACCGTATCGTCGACGCGGCGCCACCCGGGCCCGTCGTGCTGGTCGCCCAGTCGATGGCCGGATTGAGCGCCCCGTTGGCGTGCGGCCGACTCGACGTCGTCGAAATGGTGATGCTCAACGCGATGTCGCCGCGGCCGGGTGAGGCCGGTGGTGATTGGTGGAGCAATACCGGGCAGGAGGAGGCCGCGCAGCAGAAGGCAATCGACGACGGGCGCGACCCCGATGCGCCGTTCGATCCGTGGGTGACGTTCTTCCACGACGCCGACGCCGAGCTGCTTGCGGAAGCGCAAGCGCTACCTCCGCCGCTTCAGTCGGACCGCCCATTCGACGATCCGTGGCCGTTGGATGCGTGGCCGGTTGTGTCGACGCGATTCATCGCAGCCGAAGACGACCGACTGTTTCCGCTGGACTTCCAGCGCCGGGTGGTGGGCGAGCGGCTCGGCGTCGACGTGGAGACGGTGCCCGGCGGGCACCTTGCCGCGCTCACACAACCGTCGGCGGTGGCCGGGAAGCTCTTGGCGTAGATCGCGGGTGCGGTCGAAGGGGATCTGGGCTCGGTCGGTGGAAAACAGAAACAATCAGGCGTGCTTGCTTTTTTCTGCTAGCCGTGTGACGCTGATCTCATGGCGGACGTAGTAGCGCTCGTGAGTGACCTGACCGCGGAGAGTGATGCACTCGACGACCTGGTTGCCAATCTCACCGACGAACAGTGGGCCATGCCCACACCCGCAGTGGGGTGGACGATCGCCCATCAGATCGGGCACCTTCTGTGGACCGACCGCACCTCGCTGTTCTCCGTGACCGACCCCGAAGGCTTCGGCGCCATGGTCGCCGAAGCGTTCGCGGCCGGCGAGGCAGAGGGATTCGTCGACCGGGCCGCCGAGGCCGAAGCGGCACGACCACGGGCCGAACTCCTCGCCGACTGGCGCGAAACCCGCGCCAAGCTCGCCGGCGCGCTGTGCGCCGTCCTCGACGGGACGAAGCTGCCGTGGTTCGGTCCGCCGATGTCGGCGGCGTCGATGGCCACCGCGCGCATCATGGAGACGTGGGCGCACGGGCTCGACGTCGCCGATGCGCTGGGCGTCACCGTCGAACCGACCGACCGCCTGCGCCACGTCGCCCACATCGGCGCGCGCACCCGCGACTTCGCCTACCTGGTCAACGGCAAGCAGGTGCCGGCCGAGCCGTTCCGCTATGAGCTCAAGGCACCGGCCGGCGCCGGGAGCGCTAGCGAGCGGGCCGAATCAGGAACCGGTGCTGATGAGTGGACGTGGGGACCCGAGGAAGCATCGAACGTCGTCCGCGGATCGGCGTTGGACTTCTGCCAACTCGTCACGCAGCGCCGTCACCCGGCCGACCTCGACATCACCACCGTCGGCGACGACGCCGCGGAATGGGTGGGTATCGCACAGTGCTTCGCCGGCCCACCCGGATCGGGCCGCGAGGCGAAGGGAGATCAGCAGTGAGCGACACCATCCGGATCGGCAACATGTCGGGCTTCTACGGCGACCGTTTCGCGGCGATGCACGAGATGCTCGAGGGCGGTGAACTCGACTACCTCAACGGCGACTACCTCGCCGAGCTCACCATGCTGATCCTCGGCCGTGACCGCTTGAAGGACCCAGCCCTCGGATACGCCAAGACCTTCCTACGGCAACTCGAGGACTGTCTCGGCCTCGCGCTGGACAAGGGCGTCAAGATCGTCAGCAACGCCGGCGGGCTCAACCCGCACGGGCTGGCCGTCGCGATTCGGGAACTGTCCGACCGGCTCGGGCTCGACGCGCAGGTGGCCTTCGTCAGCGGCGACGACCTGATGCAAGACGCGGGCAAGCTCGGCTTCGGCAATCCGTTGACTGCCAACGCCTACCTCGGTGCCTTCGGCATCAAGGCGGCACTCGACCGTGGTGCCGACGTCGTCGTCACTGGCCGCGTCACGGATGCGTCCCTCACCGTCGGCCCCGCCGCCGCAGCCTTCGGTTGGGGCCACGAGGATCTCGACGCGCTCGCCGGAGCCGTCGTCGCCGGACACATCCTCGAATGCGGGGCACAGGCCACCGGCGGCAACTATTCGTTCTTCACCGAGATCCCCATGGGGCATCTGGGCTTCCCGATCGCCGAGATCAGCGCCGACGGATCGTCGGTCATCACCAAGCACGAGCGCACCGGCGGGGCGGTCACCGTCGGGACCGTGACCGCGCAGCTCCTCTACGAGGTCGGCGGCCCCCGCTACCTCAACCCCGACGTCACCGCGCGTCTGGACTCCGCCGAACTCACCCAGGCCGGTCCCGACCGCGTCGCGATCAGCGGCGTGCGGGGCGAGAACCCGCCGAGCGACCTCAAAGTCTCGCTCAACTTCCTCGCCGGCCTGCGCAACCAGGTCGACGTCGTGCTCACCGGCCTCGATATCGATGCGAAGGCGGCGCTCTTCGAGGAGCAGTTCCGCGCTGCACTCGCCGCCGAACCCGATGATCTGACCTTTTCCCTCGCCCGCACCGACCATCCTGACGGCGCCACCGAGGAGCAGGCCAGCGCCCTGCTGCGCGTCGTCGCCCGCGACACCGACCCGGACAAGGTGGGCCGCGCCTTTTCGTCGGCGATCGTCGAATTGGCCCTCGCCAGCTACCCGGGCTTCACCCTGACGGCGCCTCCCGGGAACGCCTCGCCCTACGGCGTCTTCGAGCCCGGCTACGTCGACGCCGCCAAGGTGACCCACCGCGTCATCCAGCCCGACGGGGTGGCCGTCACCATCGACCCGTCGCCGCTACGCGGCCCGGTCCCCGTCGACGAGGATTCGGTGCCAGCGGCAGCGATCGACTTCGGTCCTACCGTGCGCAAGGCGCTGGGGACCATTGCCGGTGCGCGTTCGGGCGACAAGGGCGGCAGCGCCAACATCGGGGTGTGGGTGCGCTCCGACGAGGAGTACGACTGGCTCGATCAGACATTGACCGTCGAGAAGGTCCGTGAACTCCTGCCCGAGGTCGCCGGTCTCACGGTGCACCGCTACGCGCTGCCCAATCTGCGCGCGGTGAACTTCGTGATCGAGGGAGTGTTGGGGCGAGGTGTCGCCGACAACGTGCGCTTCGACCCCCAGGCCAAGGGCATGGGCGAATGGCTGCGCTCGCGTTACCTCGAGATCCCGACGCGTTTCCTCGACGGCCAGGCGAACTGATGCCGTTCACCTCCACGCTGTGGGACGCCCCGGAGCGCCAAGCGCTGCGCGCCACTGTCGCCGGGTTCGTCGATCGCCATATCCTGCCGCACCAGGACGCGTGGGAACGTGAGGGCCTGATCCCGCGCGAGCTCCACGGCGAAGCCGCGAAGTTGGGTCTGCTCGGACTGGGCGTCGACGAGGAGGTCGGCGGGTCCGGCGGCGATTTCGTCGACGCGGTGATCCTCGAGGAGGAACTGCTCTACCGCGGTGCCTCCGGCGGTGTCTTCGCGTCACTGTTCACCAGCGGGATCGCCCTGCCGCACTTGATCGCGGCCGGGGATGCCGACCAGATCGACCGCTGGGTGCGTCCGACGCTGGCCGGCCAGAAGATCGGCAGCCTCGCCATCACCGAGCCGAGTGGCGGCAGCGACGTCGGCCACCTGCGCACGACCGCGCAACTCGATGGTGACGCCTTCATCGTCAACGGGTCGAAGACGTTCATCACCTCCGGGGTGCGCGCCGACTTCGTCGTCACCGCGGTCCGGACCGGCGGCGCCGGCGCCGGTGGCGTCTCGCTGCTCGTCGTCGAGAAGGGCACACCCGGGTTCACCGTCACCCGCAAGCTCGACAAGATGGGCTGGCTGGCCTCCGACACCGCCGAGCTGTCGTATCAGGACGTCCGCGTGCCGACGACCAACCTGGTCGGTGCGCAGAACTCCGGCTTCGCACAGATCGCCAACGCCTTCGTCACCGAACGTGTCGCGCTCGCCGTGCAGGCCTACGCCCACGCGCAGCGCTGCCTGGACCTCACGTTGGCCTGGGTCCGCGACCGCGAGACCTTCGGCCGCCCGCTCATCTCGCGGCAATCGGTGCAGAACACGGTCACCGAGATGGCGCGGCGCATCGACGTCGCGCGAACCTATACCCGCGCGATCGTGGAAAGCCAGGTGAACGGGTCACCTGCGGATTTGCTTGCAGAAGTCTGCTTTGCGAAGAACACCGCCGTCGAGGCCGGCGAATGGGTGGCCAACCAGGCCGTGCAGTTGTTCGGCGGCATGGGCTACATGAATGGCACCGAGGTCGAGCGCCAATACCGCGACATGCGGATCCTCGGTATCGGTGGCGGCACCACGGAGATCTTGACCGGCTTGGCGGCAAAACGATTGGGGTACCAGGCATGACCGTTCTCAAGTCCACACTCGACCCGGGCAGCGAGGCATACGCTGCGGCGGCCGCGGCGATGACCGAGAAACTCGACGAGTTGCAGGTCGAGTTCGACAAGGCGTTGGCCGGCGGCGGGGAGAAGTATGTGCAGCGCCACCGCGACCGCGGCAAGATGACCGCGCGCGAGCGCATCGAAATGCTCATCGATCCCGACAGCCCGTTCCTCGAACTGTGCCCGCTCGCCGCGTGGGGATCGCAGTTCCAGGTCGGTGCATCGGTGATCATCGGCATCGGGGTCGTCGAGGGCGTCGAGTGCATGATCGCCGCCAACGACCCGACGGTGAAGGGCGGCACGTCCAACCCCTGGACGCTGCGCAAGAGCCTGCGCGCCAACGCGATCGCGCGGGAGAACCGGCTGCCGGTCATCTCGCTGGTGGAGTCCGGTGGCGCCGACCTGCCGACGCAGAAGGAAGTGTTCATCCCCGGCGGTCAGGGATTCCGCGACCTCACACGACTGTCCGCCGACGGTATCCCGACGATCGCCCTGGTCTTCGGCAACTCCACGGCCGGCGGCGCCTACATCCCCGGCATGAGCGATCACGTCGTGATGATCGATGGTGCGTCCAAGGTGTTCCTCGGTGGTCCACCGCTGGTGAAGATGGCCACGGGTGAGGCGTCCGACGACGAGACGCTCGGCGGCGCGACCATGCACGCCCGCGAATCGGGCCTGGCCGACTATCTGGCCGTCGACGAGCAGGATGCGCTGCGCATCGGCCGCCGCATCGTCGCCCGGTTGAACTGGCGCAAGAAGGGCCCGGGCCCCGTGGCCGCGTCGATCGAACCGCGCTACGACTCCGAGGAGCTCCTCGGTATCGTGCCGAGCGATCTCAAGATCCCGTTCAATCCGCGCGACGTGATCGCGCGGATCGTCGACGACAGTGACTTCGACGAGTTCAAGCCCGAGTACGGCAACTCGCTGTGCACCGGGTGGGCGCGGATCCACGGGTATCCGGTGGGCATCCTCGCCAACGCGCAGGGCGTGCTGTTCTCGGCCGAGTCGCAGAAGGCGACGCAGTTCATCCAGTTGGCCAACCGGTACGACACCCCGCTGCTTTTCTTGCACAACACGACCGGCTACATGGTCGGCGCGGAGTACGAGCGCGGCGGCATCATCAAGCACGGCTCGATGATGATCAACGCAGTATCCAACTCGAAGGTGCCCCACATCTCCCTGTTGATGGGTGCGAGCTACGGCGCCGGGCACTACGGCATGTGCGGCCGGGCCTACGACCCGCGGTTCCTGTTCGCGTGGCCAAGCGCGAAATCGGCGGTCATGGGCGGAGCGCAGCTCGCCGGTGTCATCTCCATCGTGTCGCGCGCAGCCACCGAAGCCCGCGGCGGCACCGTCGACGAAGAGGCCGATGCCGGGATGCGCGCCATGATCGAGGCGCAGATCGAGAAGGAATCGATCCCGGCATTCCTGAGCGGCATGCTCTACGACGACGGGGTGATCGACCCGCGCGACTCCCGCGCGGTGCTCGGCATGTGCCTCTCGGCGATCCACAACGGCGACGTTTCCGGCGCCGACGGCTTCGGCGTCTTCCGGATGTGAGCGGGGATATGACTTCACGAGCAATTACCTCTGTCCTCGTCGCCAACCGCGGCGAGATCGCATGTCGCGTGTTCGCGACGTGTCGAGCGATGGGCATCGCCACCGTCGCGGTGTACTCCGACCCCGATAACGAGGCGCCGCACGTGCGCCAGGCCGATTCGGCGGTGCATCTGCCCGGCTCGACGTCGGCCGAAACTTATCTGCGCGGCGAGTTGATCATCGCGGCCGCGCAGGCATCCGGCGCGGATGCCATCCACCCCGGCTACGGCTTTCTTTCAGAGAACGCAGCCTTTGCGCAGGCGGTCATCGACGCCGGGCTGGTCTGGATCGGTCCGCCGCCGTCGGCCATCACCGCGATGGGGTCGAAGGTCAACGCCAAGGAGTTGATGGCCGCCGCGGGCGTGCCGGTACTCGGCGACCTCGACCCGGCGACGGTCACCTCCGACGACCTCCCGCTGCTGATCAAGGCCTCGGCCGGCGGTGGTGGTCGCGGCATGCGCATCGTGGCTGACCTCGCCGACCTCGACGACCAGGTCGCCGCGGCCAAGCGGGAGGCAGAATCGGCCTTCGGTGACCCGACGGTGTTCTGCGAGCCCTACGTCGAGCGCGGCCACCACATCGAGGTGCAGGTGATGGCCGACGACCATGGCGCGGTCTGGGCCGTCGGGGAGCGTGAGTGCTCCATCCAGCGCCGCCACCAGAAGGTCATCGAGGAGGCGCCGTCACCGCTCGTCGAATTCCTCGGCGGCGATCTGCGAAACCGCCTCTACGACGCGGCGCGCAAAGCTGTGACCGCGATCGGGTATTCGGGTGCGGGGACGGTCGAATTCCTCGCCGATGGAAAGGGCCGCTTCTACTTCCTCGAGACCAACACCCGCCTGCAGGTGGAGCACCCGGTGACCGAGGAGACCACCGGTCTCGACCTCGTCGAGTGGCAGCTGCGCGTCGCGATGGGTGAACCGCTCGTCGGCGACGAGCCGAGTGCGACCGGACACTCGATCGAGGCCCGCCTATATGCGGAGAATCCCGCCGCCGAGTGGGCGCCGCAGTCGGGAACGGTGCACCGCTTTGCCATCGCCGCGTCGGATTCGGGCCTTTCGCGGGTCCGCGTCGACACCGGCATCGCCGACGGCAGTGAGATCTCGACGTTCTACGACCCGATGATCGCCAAGGTGATCAGTTGGGCGCCGACCCGGCACCGGGCGGCGGCCGTCCTGGCCCGGGCCTTGGCGGACGCGACGCTGCACGGACCTGTCACCAACCGGGACATGCTGGTGAATACGCTGCGCTCGGCGCAATTCGCCTCCGGCGACACCGACACCGGTTTCATCGACCTCGTCGGCCTCGACGTGCTCGCCGCGCCGCTGGCCTGCGCGGCCGACGTCCGGACCGCGGCGATCGCTGCGGCGCTGGCCGATGCGCGGGAGAACCGCGCCACCGCCGGGGCGCTGGGGACTATTCCGTCGGGCTTCCGCAACATCCCTTCGGGGTATCAGTCGAAGACGTATGAGTCTGGCGACGAGGAGATCGTCGTCCGATACCGCATCACCCGCGGAGTCGTCGACCTCCCCGACGACGAGGGGGTGGCGGTAGCCAGCGGTGGTCTCATCGTCGATGGCGTCGCCCGCGAGTACACCGTCAGCCGCTATGGAGAAACCGTTTTCGTCGACCGTCCGGGGGCGCCAGTGGCACTGGGCGTCGCGCCGCGCTACGTCGACCCGTCGTCGGTGCAGCGGCCCGGCTCGCTGTTGGCGCCGATGCCCGGCTCGGTCATCCGCGTCGCCGTCGAGCAGGGTGACCGCGTGACCGCGGGGCAGCCGCTGCTGTGGCTGGAAGCGATGAAGATGGAGCACACGATCGCCGCACCGAGCGACGGCGTCGTCGCCACGCTGGCCGTCGAGGTGGGTCGCCAGCTCGCCGTCGGCGATGTGTTGGCCGTTATCGAGGCTGAAGCCGCGTCGGTCGACGCCTGAAATCTGTACGGAAGGGAAGCAATGAGTTTCATCGAGACCGACGAGCGCAAAGAGTTGCGCGCCGCGGTGGCCGCGCTCGGCAAGAAGTACGGCAGTGAGTACTTCAGCAAGTGTGCGAAGGAAGACCTGAAGACCACCGAGCTGTGGAAAGAGGCCGGCGACCTGGGGTTCATCGGCGTCAACCTGCCCGAGGAGTACGGCGGTGGCGGGGCCGGGATGTACGAGCTCGCGATCGTGATGGAGGAACTCGCCGCAGCCGGTACCGGGCTCTTGATGCTCGTCGTTTCGCCGGCGATCTGCGGCAACGTGATCGCTCGCTTCGGCACCGACGAGCAGAAACAGCGGTGGCTGCCCGGTCTGGCCAGCGGTGAGATCACGATGGCTTTCGGGATCACCGAGCCCGATGCCGGGTCGAACTCGCACCACATCACCACGACTGCCCGCCGCGACGGATCGGATTGGATCCTGTCCGGGCAGAAGGTGTTCATCTCGGGCATCGACCAGGCCGACGCGGTGCTGGTCGTCGGGCGCACCGAAGAGGCCAAGACCGGCAAGCTGGCGCCCGCGTTGTTCATCGTCCCCACCGACGCCGAGGGCTTCACCTACACCCAGATCCCGATGGAGCTGCAGAACCCGGAGAAGCAGTTCCAGCTGTTCTTCGACGATGTGCGCCTGCCCGGCGATGCGCTCGTCGGGGAGCCGGAGGCGGCGCTGAGCCAGTTGTTCGCCGGTCTCAACCCGGAGCGGATCATGGGTGCGGCGTCGGCGATCGGCATGGGACGCTTCGCGTTGGAGAAAGCTGTCTCTTACGCCAAGGACCGCACCGTGTGGAAGACGCCGATCGGCGCCCATCAGGCGATCGCGCATCCGCTTGCCGCTGGCAAGATCGAGCTGGAGATGGCCAAGCTGATGATGCAGAAGGCCGCGACGCTCTACGACGCCGGGGACGATTGGGGGGCCGCCGAACCGGCCAACATGGCCAAGTATGCGGCGGCCGAGGCGTCGACGAAGCTCGTCGACCAGGCCGTGCACACCCTCGGTGGCAACGGACTGACCTCGGAGTACGGGCTGGCGCCGATGCTGGCGCTGGTCCGCATCGCCAAGGTCGCGCCGGTGAGTCGCGAGATGATCCTCAACTTCGTGGCGCAGACCAGCCTGGGCCTACCGAAGTCGTACTAGGAGGCCGGGATGGGTGAGTCGCAACTGAAACCTGCTGATAGCCAGCCCCCAGAGGGAGCTCGTCCCTCGGAGCCCCCGTATTCGGCAGTTATTAGCGTCAGTAGCGAGCGCGCGGTCACGACGATCACGTTGAACGCGGTGGACAACCGCAACGCGTTGTCATCGACGTTGGTCGCGGGACTCTCGGGAGCGTTGGAAGAGGCGGCCGCCGACGAGGCGGTCCGGGCGGTCGTCCTCACCCACAGCGGGGGCACATTCTGCGCCGGCGCCGACCTTCGTGAGGCACTGGGCCGCGGCCTGAGCCCGGAGGAGGCCACGGCCGAGAGTGCCTCGTCGATGGTCGGCATGATGCGGTCGATGCTGACGATGCCCAAGCCGGTGATCGTCGTCGCGAACGGCCATGTGCGCGCCGGCGGCTTCGGGTTGGTCGGTGCCGCCGATATGGCCTTTGTGGGACCCAACGCGACCTTCGCGCTCACCGAGGCCCGACTCGGGCTGGCGCCGTCGATCATCTCGGTCGTCCTGGTGCCGAAGATGACGGCACGGTCGGCGGGGCGCTACTTCCTCACCGGAGAAGGATTCGACCCGGCAACCGCTGAGCGCATCGGGTTGGTGACGCAGGCCGCGGCGAGCACCGAGGAGCTGACCGATCTCCTCGACGAGGTGCTCGACGGAGTCCGGAAAGCCTCCCCGCAGGGCCTTGCTGCCTCCAAGGCGCTGACCACTGCAGCCATTCTCGACGGGTTCGACGAGCTGGCGGCCCAGCGGGCTGCGGAGTCGGCCGCACTGTTCGCCTCCGACGACGCGCGCGAGGGCATGACCGCGTTCCTCTCGAAGCAGCGGCCCAGCTGGGATTCGAGTCGGTGACTGCCGCGCGGCAGCCGCAACAGGAGCGTTCCCGCGCCACGCGTGAACGACTGCTGGACGAATGCATCGACATGCTCGCCACGCAGGGCTGGTCGGCGACGACGGTCGCTGCCGTTGCCGAAGCCGCCGGTGTGTCGCGCGGGGCCGCGCAGCACCATTTCCCGACGCGGGAATCGCTGATCACCGCCGTCATGGAGCAGATGTTCGAGACGATGACCGCCGACGCGTCTGCCGTGCTCGCCGACGTGCCGGACGACCTCGACACCCGTGTCACCGCCGTCGTCGACAAGGCCGTCGCCATCTACACCGGCACTCCCTTCAAGGCGGCGCTGCAGGTGTGGGCTGCCGCAGCGTCAGACCAGGCGCTGCGCGAAGTCATCCTCCCGTTGGAGGCCAAGCTCGCCCGGGCGGCGCACAAGTTCACCGTCGCCGGTCTCGATCCGACCGGGGTGCACCCGGATGCGCACCGCCTGGCGCAGGTGACGCTCGATCTCGCGCGCGGGCTTGGCCTGGCTGACACACTCTCCGACGATTCTCGTCGTCGTATGCAGGTCGTCGCGACGTGGTGCGGGCAGCTGGTCGATGCGTTGTCGCCGTAAGCGGTAGTGGTCGGCACGCCGGCGGCGCAGAATGGTCGCTACGGACATGGCGGAAGGACTCGACAATGGTTGACTACAACGCGGGAGTGATCGAGGAGTTCCGAGCGAACGAAGGCCGTGTCTCAGGACCGTTCGAGGGGGCGCCGATGGTGTTGGTGCACCACCGTGGCCGCAAGTCGGGAGTGCAGCGCGTCGTGCCCCTGATGTACCTACCCGATGACGACAACCCGGACATGATCTACATCTTCGCGTCGAAGGCCGGTGCGCCGACCAACCCGGAGTGGTACTACAACCTGCTGGCCACGGGCACCACTGAGGTGGAGCGGGGAACGCAGCGGTACGCGGTGTCGGTCGATGAGATCACCGGCGACCGTCGCGATCTCGCCTACGCCGAACAGGCGCACAGGTATCCGGGGTTCGCCGAGTACGCACAGAAAACCGACGGTGTGCGCACCATCCCGGTCCTCGCGTTGCGCCGTACTGGCTGACGGGCTCAGTAGACCCGCACCGTCGTCGAGCAGACCGTCGAACGCACCGTCACCACCCGGTTGTTACTGGTGGTGAGCATCGTGAGGTGCACTTTTCCCGGTCCGGTCCAGAAGTTGCTGACCGAGGCGCCCTCACCCAGCGGGTTGCTGTAGGCAGTCGTGCCCACGTGGCCGCGCGCGCCGGAGGTCAGATTGTGCCAGGCCAACTGCGGCCGTGTCCGATAGCCGAAAATCGATGCCGTGTGCTCGATGTACACGGTGAGGTGGCCGCGTTCGGTGGGCAGCCACTGTGTGGTGGTGATCCGCCCGCGGTATGGAGCGTCGACGACGTTGGGGCTGATGCTCCAGCAGGCATTGCTCGCGATGTGGCGAATCTCTTGCGCGTGCGCCGCGGGCGCAATCGCAATGGTGGCCCCAAGCGCTAGTGACGCGACTGCTGTTGCTGCTGCGCTCGCGACAAGTGGTTTGGCAATCATGTCCGGACTCCCTCCGTCGATGAAACTTCACCACCCTCCACGATCCTCCTTTTGGTGGCGGAGTGAAAGACCCGGACTGGCTTTGCTGAGTCCGGCACGTTCCGCCGGCGCATCGAGCGGCGACTAGTAAGTCTTTGCGGACACCACGGGATCGGTGATAACGGTGTTCCTCAACAGACCCACGCCGGTGACCTCGACCTCCACGACGTCGCCGACCTGGAGGAACTCCGGCGGATCACGAAACAACCCAGCTCCCGACGGCGTGCCGGAAACGATCACGTCGCCGGGGCTCAGCGGAGTGAACTGGGAGATGAACGAGATGATCTCCGGAATGGTGTGAATGAGGTCCGCGATGTTCGCCCGCTGCCGGACCTCGCCGTTGACCCGGGTCGTCAGCACCTGGTCGTCAAGGTCGGGGACCTCGTCGACGGTGACCAGGGCCGGACCGAATCCGGCGGACCGGTAGAACGACTTGCCTGCCAGCCACTGCGACGACTTCAGCTGCCAATCACGAGCAGACCCCTCGTTGTAGGGCGCGTAACCGGCGACGACGCCGGGAGCATCGTCGACGGAGATGCGGAAGGCCGGGCGACCGATGATGACCGCGAGTTCACCCTCGTAGTCGAATTGTTCGCTTACACCGGGCTTGATGATTCCGCTGCCGTGGCCGACCTGGCTGTCCGGGTACCGGCAGAAGATCGTCGGGTTGGGCGAGTCGACTCCGGCGGACACGGCCTCGGACTCGGCGGCATGCTCGCGGTAGTTCAGCCCGACGCAGAAGATCTTGGCGCTGTCGGTCACCGGTGGGAGCAGGGTGACGTCCGAGAGCGAGATTTCTGCGTCGTGCTCGTCGGCGTATCGGGCGACGTCTGGGAGTGCCTGCTTGGCCAGCGTCGTTCGGACCGAGGTGCACCCCGGGAGTCCGGCGCTGCCGACATCGACGATGCGGTCACCGCGCAGCACGCCGAACGATTGCGTGCCCCCAGCCTCAAAACTGACCAACTGCATTCAATTCATCTTTCTCTATGTTTTGGACCACGAGATGGAAACCAGCACTCAACGCGTTCGCCGACCGCATGCCAGCAGCCGAGAAGACCTGGAAATTTCAATGAACGCCAGTTATACCGAAGAAGCGGACAGTCCCGGTTCGCTACCCGTGCTCGGTCAACGGGGCAGCGGCGCGCTGATGCCCGGTGGGATCGGGGTTCCCGGCATGACGCCGAAAGCGGGGTAGACCGAGGTGCACCGCAACGGCAGGTTGTAGGCGGGGTCCAGGGCCTTCAGCACGAAGTGTGCGACGTTGGGGTCCGAAACGATCGAGACGTGGTCGGAGAAGTCGTTGCTGCATTTGTCCTGGATGGTGATGTTCACCGCGCCGGGCTCGTTGATGATTCCGGCCGTGTAGGGCAGGATCGCCTCGTCGTAGCGCGTCAAGATCTGTGTA
>CAZVVS010000116.1:0-13209 GCA_964630585.1 uncultured Gordonia sp. | reverse complement strand
GATGCCCATGGCTGCGCCCTCGGCGAAGGTCAGGCCCTCGGGCTGCGGCAGGATCTGCGGCTCGACGGCGAGGGTCTGCTCGGCGAAACCCCCGACGCCGGAGAACACGAGGACCTTGTCGCCAACCTTGTACCTGCCCCCCTCCGGCGCCTCACGCACCACGCCGGCCACCTCGGTGCCCGGCGTGAACGGCAACGGCGGGCGCATCTGGTAGAGCCCGCGGCTCATGAGAAGGTCGGGGAAGCACACCCCGCAGGCCTTGATGTCGACGAGGTACTGGCCGGGTCCGGCCGTCAGGTCGTCGACTTCGACGAGCTCAAGCCCGCCCGGTCCGGATTCTTCGCGCAGCACTTGAGCCTTCATAGCTTCACCCTACGCGGTGGAACGTGTTCCAACTCCGGATACGATCAGGCTCATGGATTCCTCCGCAACCCTCCCCGCGACGCTGTCCCCCGAACGCCTCGAGGCGGCCTTGGCGGCGCCCGGCTTCCTGCCCCTCGACGAGGCACTAGCCCTCCACGAGGCAGCGGGTTCCTTTCTGGCACAACCCGATTCGGTCGGTCTAGGCGTCGAGATCGGCACGTACTGCGGAAAGTCGACGGTGTTCCTCGGGGCGATCGCCCAGGCCCACGGCGCACTGCTGGCCACCGTCGACCACCACCGCGGCTCCGAGGAGCACCAGCCCGGATGGGAGTACCACGACACCTCGTTGGTCGATCCGCACACCGGGACGCTCGACACGTCGGCACGGTTCCGGCAGACGATGTTCGACACCGCTCTCGAGCAGACCGTCGTCGGGATCATCGCCGGTTCGACGATGGGCGCGCGCATGTGGGGCCGTGAGGTCGACTTCGTCTTCATCGACGGCGGGCACTCGATGGAGGCGGCGCAGAACGACTTCGACGGGTGGTCGCCGTTCGTCCGCGGCGGCGGTGGACTGTTGATCCACGACGTCTTCCCCGATCCCGCCGACGGCGGTCGCCCGCCGTACGAGATCTACCGACAGGCGCTGGACGGCGGGCAATTCACGGAGGTCTCGGCGACGGGCTCGCTTCGGGTGCTGACGCGCATCAAGCCCGCGGCGTAACGACGTTTCCAACGCCGCACGCCACTTTCCGACAGGTCGAGATGTCGGAAAGCGGCGTGCGGCGTTGGATTCTTCAGATCAGGCGGGAACCGAAGCCAAGCCGAGCTTGCCAGCCAGCTTCGCCAGGTAGCCCGAGGCGCGCTCGACGGTGTCGTCGGGCAGGCCGTAGAGGACGGTCGTGACACCGAGTTCGCGCCACTTCTCCAGCTTTTCGGGCACCGGCTTGAAGTCGAGGACGACGATTTCCGGGTCACCCTCGCGCCCGGCGTCGGCCCAGATCTGCTTGAGGAGCAGCACCGACCCCTCGATGTCGGCCTCACCGGGAGTGGTGATCCAACCGTCGGCACTGCGCGCGATCCACTTGAAGTTCTTCTCGTTGCCGGCGGCCCCGACCTGTACGGGGATGCGGTTCTGCGTCGACTTCGGCCAGGCCCAGCTGGGGCCGAACTGCACGAACTCACCGTCGAACTCGGCCTCTTCCTCAGTCCACAGCGCGCGCATGGCCTCGAGATACTCGCGAAGCATCGTGCGACGGCGAGCCGGCGGGACCTTGTGGTCGGCAAGTTCGTCGAGGTTCCACCCGAACCCGACGCCGAGCGTGACGCGCCCACCGGAGATGTGATCAAGCGTCGCGATGGTCTTGGCCAGCGTGATCGGATCGGATTGCACCGGCAGTGCGACGGCAGTCGCCAGGCGGATGCGCTCGGTGACGGCGGCTGCGGCGGCGAGGGTGGTCCAGGGGTCGAGCGTGCGCATATAGCGGTCGTCGGGGAGTTCCGCCGTGCCCGTGCCCGGGTGCGCGGTATCGCGGCGCGTCGGGATGTGGCCGTGCTCGGGCACGTAGTACGACGCGAAGCCGGCCTGCTCGATCAATGGGGCCAGGACCTGCGGCGGCAGGCCGCGGTCGCTGGTGAACTGCACGATCCCGAACTCCATCGGGCACCTCCTGGACACCTGTCTAGTTACTCAGGAACTGTAACACGTTCTAGTCGACTGGGCGAGTGCCCACTCGACGACGGGACAGGACCCACTCGACGACGGGACAAGGCCCACTCGCCGTCGGGACAGGACCCACTCGACGACGGGACAAGGCCCACTCGCCGGAAAGGGGCGGGAAAGAGGCCGGGGGTCAGCGCACGGGAAGCGACGCGGTCTGCCGCACATCGCGGAAGACGCCGTTGCCACCGGAACACCGGGACAGCGCATCAACGGCCAACACCACCGCGCCCGACGTCCAACAACTCTTCTCCACCGGCCACCGCTTACCGTCGGCGAAGACGTAGCCGGTCCAGTACGAGCCGTCGGGATCACGGAGGTGGCCGATGTCGTCGATCAGCTTCGCGGCCTCGTCGGTGCGACCGATCGCTTCCAACGCCAGGGCCAGCTCGCTGGTCTCCGCGCCGGTGACCCATGGCCGGTGGTCGATGCAGCGGATACCCAGGCCGTCGACGACGAACTCGTCCCACCGCAGGTCGATCAGTGCATGTGCCGCATCCCCGCGCACCGCGCCGCCGAGCACCGGGTAGTACCAATCCATCGAGTGCGACGACGGTTCGACGAATACTCCCGGACGCACACCGTTGGACGCGCCTCCGACGTCGGAGTACGCGGACGCGAACACCCGCGCCAGACGCGTCTGCGCCACCGACCATCGGTCCACGCAGCCCGCCTCGCCCATCGCCTCGGCGATACTCACGGCACAGTCCAACGACTGGAGGATGCTGGCGTTGCCGGTCAGCAGCGCCTCGTCGAACATCGCGTACGTCTCCGCGTCGCCGGCCCAGCGGAACGCCCCGTCGGGGCGTTGGAAGCGGCAGACCAAGTCGATCGCGTCGCGCACCGTCGGCCACATCCGGGCAAGGAAGTCGGAGTCGCCGGTGACGAGGTGGTGGTGCCACACTCCGACGGCGATGTAGGCGCAGAAGTTGCTGTCGATGTTCGCGTCGACGACGGTGCCGCGACGGAACTCGATGGGCCACGACCCGTCGGGTCGTTGGGTGCGCGCCGACCACGTGTAGGCCGCGACCGCCTCGTCGAGGAATCCGGTGGCCGAGAGCGCCATCGCCGATTCGACATGATCCCACGGGTCGGTCTTACCACCGGGGAACCACGGCAGCGCACCCGACCGCTCCTGCATCCCGGCGATGGCGGCACCGGTTGCAGCGACCTGATCTGCCGTCAGGACGCCGGGGAGCTCGGGCAGCTGGAATCCCACTGCTACAGCGGCTTTTCCAGATAGAGGACGACAGACTTGCCGATCACCGGGTTGAGCAGCCGCTCGGCGGTCCGGGTCAGCGTGGGCGCCGACATCATGTCCCACACCAGCAGCTGGTGGTAGCCGCGGACCAGCGGGTTGCGCTCATTCTCGACGCCAACGGCGCACTTGATCCACCAGTACGGGGAGTGCAGCGCATGGGCGTGACCGGTACCGGTCACGCGCAGACCGGCATCCTCGAGCTTCTCGGCCAATTCCGACGCACGGTAGATCCGGACGTGACCGCCCTCCACCTCGTGGTACTCATCCGAGAGCGCCCAGCACACCTTTTCCGGCCAGTAGCGCGGGACCGTAACGGCGGCCCGACCGCCCGGCTTGAGCACCCGGACCATCTCGGCGATCGCCGCCGAGTCGGCGGGCACGTGCTCGAGGATCTCCGACATCAGCACGACGTCGAAGGAGTCGTCGCCATACGGCAGGTGCAGCGCGTCGCCCACCTCGGCGCGGGCCTTCGCCGACGCCGGTACCTGCCCCTCGGCGATCATCGCGTCGAACATCACGCCGACGTCGGTCATGTCCGACTCGGACTGGTCGAATGCAATGACGTCGGCCCCGCGCCGAAACATCTCGAACGAGTGGCGTCCCTGCCCGGCGCCGATATCGATGGCACTGGCGCCCGGCCCGACGCCGAGACGGTCGAAGTCCACGGTCAGCATTACTGGTCCTCTTCTGCGATGGCAGCGGCGTTCTGGTCGATCGCGCGCTGGTAGGCGGCGACGGTCTTCGCGGCGACCGCCGCCCAGCTGTAGTTCTCCTCGACGCGCTCGCGTGCAGCGGCGCCGAGTGCGGTGCGGGCCTCCTCGTCGTCGAGGAGTCGCAAGATCTCTTGGGCGATTGCGCCCGAGTCGCGCGGCGGCACGAGCACCGCACCGGCGCCCTCACCTTCACCGACCACCTCGGGGATCGCCCCGGCGCGCGTGGCGATCAACGGCGTGCCGCAGCTCATCGCCTCGACGGCCGGCAGAGAAAAGCCCTCGTACAACGACGGCACAACGGCGATCTGGGCGCTCGCAAGCAAGCCAGCGAGCTCCTCGTCGTCGAGTCCGTTGACGACGCGGACCTTGCTCCCGATCGACAGCTGCTCGATGAGCCGGGCCGACGGTCCGGCCGGGTCCAGCTTGGACACGAGGGTCAGTTCGACGGGGCGCTCGGCGGCCACCTTCGCGATCGCCTCCAACAGGTAGGAGACGCCCTTGAGGGGCGCGTCGGCGCTGGCCACGCAGACGATACGTCCGGGCACGCGGCCGTCGTCGCCGGTTCCCGACGACGATCCAGCTGGCGGTCGATACAGCTCCGTGTCCACGCCCAGGGGAATCGTCTCCAAACGCCCGACGGGGATGTTGAACGCCTTGCGGGTGTCGACCTCGCTGCTGCGGGACACCGTCAGCAGCACGGGGATACGACGCGCCACCCGGCCCTGCATGGCGAGGAACGAGTGCCACCGCGCAGCAGTGATCTTGCGCCAACCCTTGGCCGCCTTGATCGCGAGTGCGCGGTCGCGGGTGATCGGGTGATGGATCGTCGCGACGAGCGGGAAGCCCATCTTCGGCAGCCGCAGCAGGCCGTAGCCGAGCGACTGGTTGTCGTGGACGACGTCGAAGTCGCCGCGCCGCTTCTCCATCAATCGCGCGAGACGCAGGCTGAACGTAAGGGGCTCGCCGAACGCTGCGGTCCACATCTGGCCGACCTCGATCAGGTCGATCCAGTCGCGGTACTCGCCGGGCCGCGGTGTGCGGAACGGCTCCGGCTCGCCGTACAGATCCAGACTGGGCACCTTCGTCAAGCGCACCCCGGCGTCGATCGCCGACTGGTCGAGATCCGGGTACGGCTGGCCGGAGAAGATCTCCACGTCGTGACCGAGCAGCGCGAGCTCCCGCGAGAGGTGGCGCACGTAGACGCCTTGCCCACCGCAGTGCGGCTTGCTCCGATACGAGAGCAGTGCGATTCGCATAGCGGCTATTCTGCCGAATCCGCGGCGGCTTCGAGAGACGAGATATCGGTGAACTTGACCCGCGGACGGCCCGCATCGCGCCCGGCGGCCTTCTCCGCGGCATCGATGTGCTTCCAGCCGTCCAGGTCGATCAGGTGCGCACCCCGGCCGACGATGAGCTGCTCGACGTCGTCGCGCGAAACCGTCGGGTCGGTGAGCCTCTCGTCGATGAAGTCGGCAATGACGGCCTCGGCAGTCTCCTCACCGCACATCCGGTTGCGCCCGATGCCGCCGGTAGCACCACGCTTGATCCAGCCGGTGACGTACACACCGGTCAACGGCTCTTCGCCGGACAGGACGCGCCCGCTGTCATTGGGGACGATGCCCAGCGCGTCGTCGAACGGCAGGTCGGGGACGGCCTCGGCGTGGCCCTTGTAGCCGATCGAGCGCAACACCAGGCCGGTGTCGAGGGTCTCGGTCTCGTCGGTGGCGCTGACCGAAACACGCTCGGTCGAGTCGTTGTACTCGTTCTTCACGACGGTGATCGACTCGACCTTGCCGTCACCACCGATCTCGACCGGGGAGGTGAGGAATCGGAACACGATGCGCCGGTCACCGTCGGCGGGACGCGCGGCGAACTCCTGCGCCAGCCGCAACTTGGTGCCGATCGTCGAATCGAGTTCATCAGCGTCGGCGGCCTCCGCCGATGCCGGGTCGAGCTCGAGGCTGTTTGGATCAATGACGACGTCGAGACCCTCGACGTCGCCGAGTGCGAGGAACTCGCTGTTGGTGTAGGCACCCTGCGCAACGCCGCGCCGACCGAGGACGACAACCTCGCGGATGTTGGACTCGCGCAGCTTCGCCAGTGCGTGGTCGGCGATGTCGGTCTTGGCCAGGACGTCGGGGTCGGTGGCGAGGATGCGCGCGACGTCGAGGGCGACGTTGCCGTTGCCGACGACGACGGCCCGCTCGCTCGACAGGTCGGGTTCGAAGTCGGCGTAGTCGGGATGACCGTTGTACCAGGCGACGAACTCGGTGGCCGAGATCGAACCGGGCAGGTCCTCACCGGGGATGTCGAGGCGCTTGTCAGTCGCCGCGCCCACCGCGTAGATGACCGCGTGGTAGCGCTGCGCGAGTTCCTCGTGGGTGATGTCGTGTCCGACCTGCACGTTGAGGAAGTAGTTGAAGTTCTTCTTGTTGGCCGTCGAGAGGTAGCCGCGCTCGACCAGCTTGGTGGCCGGGTGATCGGGTGCGACACCGAAGCGGACGAGCCCGTGTGGGGTGGGCAGACGGTCGAAGACGTCGACGGTCACGGTGTTCTTGCGAACCAGGACCTCCGCCGCGTACAGCGCAGCGGGGCCGGCGCCGACGATCGCCACGTGCAGCGGCGCATCCGGCATCGGGGGCGCCTTCTTCGGCGGCACCAGCCCGCCGTCGACGTCGTGGTCCTTGTAGTAGTCCGCGTTGATCTGGAGGTACGGCTCATCCTTCTCATCGAGCTGGTCGTCGGGGAAGATGGCCTCGACGGGGCACTCGTCGATGCACGCACCGCAGTCGATGCATGTCTCGGGATCGATGTAGAGCTGCTCGGCAGTCAGAAACTCCGGCTCGTCGGGAGTCGGATGGATACAGTTGACCGGGCAGACGCTTACGCAGCTGCCGTCGTTACAGCAAGGGCGAGTGATAACGTGCGCCATCTGGTGTGTCCTCGCAACTCCGATAGAACGTGTTCTAGTTCACCAACTCTAGCGCACAATTCTACGGCCAATCCATTAGGGAGATCGTGACCGCCAACCCCCCGCCTGCGCAGCCCCTCGCGGCCCGTCTCGAAGGCGCCGAATACTTCGAGGCGCAGTACCGGGTGCGTACCGGCGACATCGACCAGGACATGCGCGTACGCCTCGATTCCGTGGCCCGCTACCTGCAGGACATCGCCAATGACAACGCCGACGCCGCGGGTTTCGGCAAGACCGATCCGTTCTGGATCGTGCGCCGCACCATCATCGACGTCATCCGACCGTTCTCCTGGCCGGGAACGGTCTACGCGGAGCGCTGGTGCGGCGCCGCCTCGACGCGGTGGGCCAACATGCGCGTGACGATGACTGCGAAGCACGAGACCAACTTGTTCAACCTGGATCCACGTGCGGACGGGCTGATCGAGACGGAGGGCTTCTGGATCAACGTGAACGCCCAGGGCATGCCGACGCGCATCTCCGACGAGCTGCAGGCGGGGATCAACGCGATGACCAACGAGCACCGGCTGCGCTGGAAGTCGATGAATCCGGAGAAGGCACCCGAGTCTGGCAGTGAGCCCGACCGCGAGTTCGCCCTGCGCGCCGTCGACTACGACCCGTTCAAGCACCTCAACAACGCCGCGTATCTGGCGGTCGTAGAGGACGACGTCCTCGCCCACCCGGAGCTAGTGGACCGCCCGCACCGGATGGTCGTCGAGTACCTGCGACCCATCGAGCCGGGTGCGACGATCACCGTCCGACGCCTCCGCGAGGACGACCGGCTGACGCTGTGGCTGCTCCTCGGCGACGAGAAGACCGTCGCGGCCACGATCTCCCTGGGACCGCTGCCCATCGCTGCGTGAGTCGGACCTTGGCCTGCCCGGATCACCCGACCCGGCGGTTCACCGCGCCGTAACGCTCCCGGGCATCAGTGGGCGTGACGACTTCGGGGACCACCGGTTTTCCGGCACGGCGGTGGGCTCGCAAGACCTGGGAGGTCAGCGGCGAGAACGGCGCGATCACCTTCTCGGAGATCCATGGTTGCTGCGACGCCTGAACAGCCAGCTTCGTCGGCACCCGCCACGCAGTGTCGAGGAGCGCGGATTGGTCGAAGCCGCCGAGTTCCCGCATCCATGCGGGCAGTGTCGCGACGGCAGCCGGCCCGATGAGCCGTGCGGCCGCCTTCAACTGAAGGCTCGCCCGGTCACCGTCGGGGCGCAATAGGTAGTGCATGCCGCGCAAGGCACGCTCGCTGACGCACAAGCCCGGCCGCACACGCTCGTAATAGGCCCGCACCTCGTCGCGGTCGCGCGGCACGTCGGCCGGGTCGCACGTCTGCAGTTCGGCGGCGATGCGCGACTCTGCCCAGTATCGGCGCTCATCCTCGACGGAGAGCGGGCCGGGGCCGTACACCTCGTAGCACTTGAGCACCGAATGCCAGCCGGTGATGTGAATCCACAATTGCGACGCCGGATTGTTCGCGGCGTAGCGCCTACCGCTGATCGGCTCGATCCCGGTGGCCCGCGCATGCACGTCCATCAGGTGTTCGGACAACTCGATGGCTGTCTTCGAGTCCGCAGTCGCGACGGTGACGAAGTAGGCCAGCGTCGCGTCGAGTCGTTGTTGGGGGTCGGAGTAGATCCCGCCCATATCGGCGACGGCTGCCGCCAGCGAGGCGTCGAAGTGTTCGAGCACGACAGAGCGTTGGAACCCGATGACCGCAGTGGGGGCGGTCCACAGTTTCCAGGAAACCGAGTCCGGACCGAAGAAGCCGTAGTCGGTGGTGCGGTAGGTCGCCGCGTTGAACATGGAAAGTCTCCTCACGCCGCGCGATAGGCGGCGGTCGTCATGCGGCCGTACAGCGGGGCCAGGTCGGTCGCGGTCAGGTTGTTCGAGGGGTCGAGCATCACGCGTGCGGCAGCCTCGCAGGCCGAGACGAACGACTCGATGAGAGCGGGGAGTTTGCGGTCGAAATCGGCGATGTTCCACCACCGCGCCAAAGCGGGGGCGACCCATCGGGTGGATGCATCGACGACTACCCGACGGACGTCAGCGACCGAGCGCGCGATCTCGGGATCGCGGTCGGTGTCGAACACCAGCCGCCACGAGTCGGGCCGCGCCTCGACGGCTCCAAGGAAGGCCGCGAACCCATCTGTGAAGACCTGCTCGGGGTCATCGCCCGACGCGGCGTGCAGTGCGCCAAGGGTCGACTCCAACAGCAACCCTGTTTCGCGGTTGAGGAGTGCGTCCAGGAGGACGACACGGTCGTCGAAACACGCATAGACGACGGGGCGCGTCACGCCCATCGCCGAAGCGACCGACGCGATGCTCACCGAGCCGATGCCATCCTCGACTGCGATCCGCAACGCCGTGTCCAACACCAAGGGACGACGGCGGTCGGGGCCGAGATGCGCGGCGCGGGGCTTGCGCACGGGGGCGTTCGTCGACATGAAGGTTGACCCTAGACGACTTTCCTACATTAGTGAAGCATTTTCCTTCGCGTTGGTAGGAAAATCGTCCAGGACACCACGACTAGCCGGGCTTTCTGCGTAAAGACGCTGTTCAAGCACCTCAACAACGCCGCATATCTGACGGTCGTGGAGGACGACGCGGCGAGCCCCCAGGGGCGAGCCGGCGTATCGAGACCCGCCTGTCAGACATTCGCTCCGTCAGAGCCGTCGGGGCCGGGTACGCCGCTGAGCCCACCGGGACCACCAGGACCGCCGTGGCCGCCGTGGAGGCCCACATTGTTGTTCACGCTGTTACCACCCTTGCCGCCGTCGCCACCCTTTCCAGACAGCGCGGGGCTGTAGTAGTCGCCGCCGGGCCCGCCGGCCCCGCCATTGCCACCGGTGTTGACCTGGCCGAGCGCGGTGGAGCTGGCAGTGAAGTTGCTGAATCCACCGTCGCCGCCATCGCCGCCGACGGCGCCGTTGAGCCCGTTGCCGCCGCCGCTGCCGCCGTTTCCGCCGGACGAGAGTCCATTGAAGATGTCTCCCGTAGAAACCGCGGAACCAAGCCTGCTGTAGCCACCGTCGCCGCCGTTGCCGCCGTTGGCCTGACCACCGTCACCACCGAGGGCGATGCTGTGCTTGACGCTGGCCGACCAGTCGGCGTAGACGGCCGCATTGCCGCCATCGCCACCGGTCGTACCGGCGGCTACGCCCGTCCCGCCATCACCGCCGGTGACGGTGTTGCCGGTCGCGACACTGCTACGGATGGCCTGCAGTTGCGCGTCGCCGCCGACGCCACCGCCACCCTGCACCGCGTCGCCGCCCCGACCGCCGGTGACGGTTCCTGACGTAGTGCCGGCGTAGTTCGCGATGATCGTGGCTGATCCGCCGCTACCAGCACTACCTGCGCCGCTAGAGTCGCCACCGTCTCCGCCCTGCGCTGTGCCGTCAGCGATGCTGTCAGCCCCGGTTCCCCGGACGGTGGCATCGCCGCCACGTCCACCGCTGCCACCGGCGTTGCCCGAGGCGTCGCCGTTGCCGCCGTTTCCTCCGTTGCCGCCGGTCGCGGTTCCAGCCGCGGTTCCGCCGTCCTCGTTGATCGTCGTCGCATTACCTCCGTCGCCGCCGGCACCTCCGGCACCGGTGAGACCCGAGTCGACGTAGGCGCCGCCTTCGCCCCCGGCACCGCCGTCGCCCGCCTGGGCTCCGACGCCGTTCCCATCGCCACCGTTTCCGCCGGCGCCGCCGGCACCACCGTTGTAGGGCAGGCCCGAGACAGTGCCGCCAGCACCACCGTCACCGCCCCGGCCACCGTTACCGTTACCGTCGGTGCCCGTGCCTCCGGCACCGCCAGCCCCTCCGGCGCCGCCGGACGTCGACTCGCCGTTCGACCAGAGTCCGGCATTCATCCGCAAAACGCTGCTGCCGCCGTCACCGCCATCACCGCCGAGCGCGCCGTTCGTCCCGTTGACGCCGCCATCACCGCCGGCACCGCCGGTCGACGTGCCGAAGTCCACAGCGGCACCCGAACCGAAGGCGGAAACCTGTGCGATCCCACCGTTGCCGCCGTCGCCACCGGCCCCGAGCCCGCCTTGGCCGCCGTAGGCGTCCGAGCCGGTTACGTGTCCGCCCAGATTCCCGAGGACCAGGGCTTGCCCGCCGTCACCGCCCTCGGCCCCGGAGACACGGCCCTCGCCGCCATTGCCACCCGTCGCCGTGCTGTCGGTCACGAGCGTGTCGGCTCCTTCTGCGCCGACGATGGCATTGCCGCCATTGCCTCCGGTGGCACCTGCGGCGACCCCGGCGCCGCCATTGCCACCGGTCGCGACGTTGTGGCCCGACGCCGTTGCATCGGTGCCGCCGATCGCGCCCACCAATGCCGTTCCGCCGTTACCGCCGGTGCCGTCGACCGCCGCGCCGCCGTCTCCACCGATCGCGGTGCCGGAGGCCACCCCGCCGCCCCCGTTGTAGTCCTCGTGGCCCGACTGGATCGTGGCCTTGCCGCCGGCTCCTGCGGTGCCTGTGCCGGTGGAATCGCCTCCCGCACCTCCCTGGGCGGTACCGGTGGCACTGCCGGGATTGCCGACTGGAATGGGGCTACCGGTGATACCGGCCCTGACCTCGGCGTCGCCGCCGATGCCACCCGTACCGCCATCAACACTGCCGTGACCGCCATCGCCACCGGTTGCCGTGGCGTTGCCGACCGTCGCACCCGCCGTCGCGGTGAGGAGGGCGTCGCCTCCCTTGGCCCCGTCCCCGCCGTAGCCCGTGCCACCGTCGCCCCCGGTGGCACTGCTGTTCGTCACGGTGCCGGTCTCATCGGCGGTGACGGTCGCATCACCGCCGTCTCCACCTTGCGCACCGGCTGCAGTCGCATCGCCGCCGAGGCCGCCTTCCACGTTGGTGTTGTTGCTCGCCTGACCACCATCGGCACGCACGGAGGCGTCGCCGCCCTTGCCGCCACCGGAGCTTCCACCGCTGGCATTGCCACCATCGCCACCGGATACCGTGTTGCCGTTTGCCAAGTACACGATGGTCGTCACGCTGGCGCTGCCGCCTGCGCCGCCCACCGCACCGAACGACGAGCCGTCACCGCCATCGCCGCCGGTCACGGTGTTGCCGGTGGCCTCGCCGCCGAAGGAGGCATTGACGGAACCGGAGCCACCATCCCCACCGCTGGCTCCGGACTCGAAGCCAAGCCCACCAGTGCCACCGGTAACGATCGATCCGGTGATCTGCCCGCCCTCCTCGGCTTTCACCGTCGCGGCGCCTCCGTCACCACCGGTTCCAGCCCTGATGGCGTCGCCGCCGTCACCACCGGTCACGATGCTGGCTGTGGCAGCGGTCCCCGAGATCAGGCCGCCGGAGGCGTTGATCGCACCCACGCCGCCAGCACCGCCGGTGCCGCCGGTTGTGCCCGCCGTCGCATTTCCGCCGTGACCCCCATCGCCACCCGTCGCCGAGCCCGACGCGGTACCGGTTCCACTCGCCTGGATGGTGCCATCACCACCCTGGCCACCGGCACCACCGACGGTTCCATTTATGGCATTGACGCCACTGTCACCACCATCGCCACCGGTGACGTTGCCGCCGACAACGCTGGCCGACGACGCCCCCGACACGTAGATCGAGCCGATTCCGCCGGCACCACCGTCACCGCCGTTGCCGTCGCCACCGTCACCTCCGCTCGCTATCGATACGGTGATAGAGCCGTCGTGCGCGAACAACTCGGCAATCCCGCCGTGACCTCCCGTGGCGCCGGCTGCATTGCCGGCACCACCGGCACCGCCCGTGGCCGTCCCCGACACATCCCCTGACCCGAAGGTCGAAAGGTTCGCCGCACCACCGGCGCCACCGGTACCCGCGACCGCGTCGCCACCGGCACCACCGGTGGCGGTGCCCGACACCGTGCCACCGCTGGCCGACGCAGGTCCGGCCTGGATCGTTGCCGCTCCGCCGTCGCCACCATCGCCGGTGCCCAACGAATCACCGCCGGCACCACCGGACGCCGAGCCCCATGCCCATCCGCTGGCCTGTGCGGTGACGCTGGCGCCTCCACCCTCACCACCGGCGCCGCCGACTGCGCCGGCGGTCGTGCCCGCACCGCCATTGCCGCCCGCACCACCGGTCGCCGTGCCCTCTGCCACGCCGTTACCGGCCGCACCGACCAGGGCTCCACCGCCAGCTCCGCCGGCGCCGCCGTCACCGGTCAAGACACCACTGACGAACGT
>CAZVVS010000115.1:0-13345 GCA_964630585.1 uncultured Gordonia sp. | reverse complement strand
GTGCCCAACCTGGAGATCGAGACCGGTGAGATCGTCGGCGCCGGGCACGCCAGCGCGACCGGCCGCTTCGACGACGAGCAGCTGTTCTACCTGATGGCCCGCGGAATCCCCGAGGACGTTGCCCGCCGACTGGTGGTGCGCGGCTTCTTCGGCGAGATCATCGCCAAGATCCCGGTGCCCGCGCTGCGCGAGCGCCTGACCGAGGCCGTCGAGGCCGAACTGGATGCCGGCGGCTCCTGACCGGGCCCGGCCCACCGACCAGCCAACCTGAGAATCTGAGAATCACGAGGACTTGAAGTGACCACACTGGAAATCCGCGACCTGCACGTCCGGGTCGCCAACACCGATCCCGACGCCGAGCCGAAGGAGATCCTCAAGGGCGTCAACCTGACTGTGAAGTCGGGGGAGACCCACGCGATCATGGGCCCCAACGGCTCGGGCAAGTCGACCTTGTCGTACGCGATCGCCGGGCACCCGAAGTACGAGGTGACCAGCGGTTCGATCACCCTCGACGGTGAGGACGTCCTGGAGATGTCGGTCGACGAGCGTGCCCGCGCCGGCATCTTCCTGGCCATGCAGTACCCCGTCGAGGTGCCGGGGGTGTCGATGACCAACTTCCTGCGCACCGCCGTCACCGCCGTGCGCGGCGAGGCCCCGAAGCTTCGGCTGTGGGTCAAGGAGGGCCGCGCGGCGATGGAAGCGCTCGAGATCGATCCCGCATTCGCCGAGCGCAGCGTCAACGAGGGATTCTCCGGTGGTGAGAAGAAGCGCCACGAGATCCTGCAGCTCGCCCTGCTCAAGCCGAAGATCGCCGTTCTCGACGAGACCGATTCGGGCCTCGACGTCGACGCGCTGCGCATCGTCTCCGAAGGCGTCAACCGCTACAAGGAGCAGGAGAACGGCGGGGTGCTGTTGATCACCCACTACACGCGCATCCTGCGCTACATCAAGCCCGATTTCGTGCACGTCTTCGTCGACGGCCGCATCGTCGAATCCGGCGGCCCGGAACTTGCCGAGGAGCTCGAGGCCAACGGCTACGAGCGCTTCACGAGCGGCGCGACCGCCTAGACCGACCGCCGAGGAGGCAGCAGCGTGAGCATCGCCCAGACGACCGCCGCGACGACGCCGGGCCCGCTCGACGTGGTCGCGCTTCGTGCGGACTTCCCGATCCTGGCGCGCCGGGTGCGCGACGGCAAGCCGTTGGCCTACCTGGACTCCGGGGCGACGTCGCAGCGCCCGCTGCAGGTCCTCGACGCCGAGCGGGACTTCCTGCTCAACCACAACGCGGCCGTGCACCGTGGCGCCCATCAGCTCGCCGAGGAGGCGACCGACGCCTACGAATACGCGCGGGAGACGATCGCGCGGTTCGTCGGTGCGGGCACCGACGAGATCGTGTTCACCAAGAACGCGACGGAGGCGATCAACCTCGTCGCCTACGCGCTGTCGGACGACCGGGCCGCCGACGTTTTCGGTGGCAAGCCGCTCGGTCCGGGCGACACGGTCGTGATCACCGAGCTGGAACACCACGCCAACCTGGTGCCGTGGCAGGAGGTCTGCCGACGCACCGGGGCGACGCTGCGCTGGTACGGCGTGACCGCCGACGGCCGGATCGACCTGGACTCGCTGCAGCTCGACGACTCGGTGCGCATCGTCGCGTTCACCCACCAGTCCAATGTCACCGGCGCGGTGGCCGACGTCGCCGAGATGGTGCGCCGGGCGCGTGCGGTGGGTGCGCTCGTCGTCCTCGACGCGTGCCAGTCGGTGCCCCACCTACCGGTGGACTTCGCCGCGCTCGACGTCGACTTCGCCGCCTTCTCCGGTCACAAGATGTTCGGCCCGTCCGGTGTCGGGGTCCTGTACGGCAAGGCGGCGCTGCTCGACCGCCTGCCGCCGTTCTTGACCGGCGGATCGATGATCGAGACGGTCACCATGGAGGCGTCGACGTATGCCCCGCCGCCGCAGCGCTTCGAGGCCGGGGTGCCGATGACCTCGCAGGCCGTGGCCCTCGGTGCCGCCGTGGACTACCTCAGCGCCATCGGCATGGACGCGATCGCGGCACACGAGCACGAACTGACCGCCGCCGCCTTGGCGGAGCTGGGTGGCATCGAGGGTGTGCGGATCATCGGGCCGACTCAGGCCGTCGACCGCGGTGGGGCGGTCAGTTTCGTCGTCGACGGCGTGCACGCGCACGACCTGGGCCAGATCCTCGACGATGAGGGTGTCGCCATCCGCGTCGGACACCACTGCGCGTGGCCGCTGCACCGGCGGTTCGGCATCGCCGCGTCGGCGCGTGCGTCATTCGCGGCCTACAACACCCTCGACGAGGTGGACCGCCTCGCGGCCGCCGTTGTCAAGGCGCAAGAGTTCTTCGGGAGCCGCTGACCCATGCGCATGGAGCAGATGTACCAGGACGTGATCCTGGACCACTACAAGCACCCGCATGGCCGTGGGATGCGCGACCCGTTCGACGCCGAGGTCCACCACGTGAACCCGACCTGCGGTGACGAGATCACACTGCGGGTCGCGCTCGGTGCCGACCGTGACGAGATCGCCGACGTCTCCTACGGCGGGCAGGGCTGTTCGATCTCGCAGGCGTCGACGTCGGTCCTCTACGACCAGATCCTCGGCCGTCCGGTCGACGAGGCACTGCGGATCGTCGATTCTTTCAGCGCCATGATGACCTCGCGCGGAACCGACCCGGGCGACGAGGACGTGATCGGCGACGGCATCGCTTTCGCCGGCGTGAGCAAGTACCCGGCGCGCGTGAAATGCGCGCTGCTGGGCTGGATGGCGTTCAAGGACGCGTTGAGCCGTGCTGTCGACGGGGAGCCGGTGCCCGCGACACCAGGAGAGGAATGGACATGACCGACGCGCAGCCGCAGACCGAAGTCACCACATCGCTGCCGGAGCTGGAGGATGTCGAGGAGGCGATGCGCGACGTCGTCGACCCCGAGCTGGGGATCAACGTCGTCGATCTCGGCCTCGTCTACGGCATGACGGTCACCGACGAGGCGGTCGCCAAGCTCGATATGACGCTCACCTCGGCGGCCTGCCCGTTGCAGGACGTCATCGAGGACCAGGCGCGCGCCGCACTGGTCTCCAGCGGGCTGTGCACCGACCTGGAGATCAACTGGGTGTGGCTGCCGCCCTGGGGTCCGGAGAAGATCACCGACGACGGCCGCGAGCAGCTGCGCGCGCTGGGTTTCACCGTCTGACCGGCGCTGTCGGTCCGGGGTACTACGCTGTCGGCATGCGTACACCTCATCTAGCCGTCCTCGTCGGCGCTGGCGCACTCGCGCTCGGCCTCACCGGCTGCAACTCCGTCGACAACCCGATCGCCTCGGGGCCGGCCGCCTCGATCAAGGTCGACGGCCAGGATGTCCCGCTCTCCGACACGACCGTCGGCTGCACGACCGGCAACGGACGCGTGCGAATGACGGTCGGCTCGGGCAACACGGGGATCGCCGCCGTTGTGACCGAGGGGGACAACCCGACAGTGGTGTCGGTGGGCCTCGGCAACGTCAACGGGGTGACGCTGGGCTACGTGTCCAACCTGCCGATGGGCGGGTCCGCGTCGGTGAAGAAGCTGCTGCGGACCTACACGATCACCGGTGAGGCGACCGGCATCAATCTTTCGAACCCGCTGCAGCCCAGCCGCAAGAGCTTCGAGTTCAAGGTCCGCTGCCCCTAGGTGCGGTCAGCCCGCCGTCGTGCCGACAGGGGAGGCGTCGGCGCGGTGCTTGGGGCGCGCCGAGCCCAACCGGCCGTTGTCGGCGAAGAAGTCGACGAGGTCGGCGACTGTCGTCTCGCTGGGCCGGGGCGCGTACCCGAGTTCGTCGCGCGCCTTGGTGATATCAATCGCCGGGGCCGACTGAACGGCGCCCAGAGACGCGCGCGAGACCAGGTCCGACCCGAACAGGTGGCCGATGGGCTCCGCGACGGTGATGACGGCTTCGAGGATCCGGTTGGGGATGGCGAAGAGCGGTCCCATGCGCCCGGTGGCGCGTGCTGCCCCGCGCAGCGCGTCGATGAGCGCGATGCTCTCGCCCCCGAGGATGTAATTCTCGCCGGTGCGGCCGTGCTCGCCGGCCAGGATGATGCCGCGGGCGACATCGCGCACGTCGACCAGATCGAATTCGCCTTCGATGAAGACGGGGACGACGCCGCGCGCCGCGTCACGCAGGATTCCGTTGATACGCGACAGCGGTCGGCCGCCGACACCGTCGACCGGTCCGTACACACCGGTCGGGTTCACGATGACGGCGTCGAGACCCTCGTCGACGATCGCGCGCAGTTCCTGCTCGCCCGACCACTTGGAACGGTCGTAGACCGGGATGGCGGGGTCGGTCGAGCGCGGTGAGTTTTCGTCGATCTTCCCGCCGCAGTTGTATTGGTCGAACGAGTGGATCGAGCTGCAATGCACGAACCGTCCGACCCCGGCCGCCAGGGCGGCCCGGGCGACCGACGCAACGCCGGCGGTGTTGACGCGCCACGCGAAGGGGTCTTCTTGCTTGAGGGTGATCATCGCGACGAGGTGGTAGACGCGGTCGACGCCGGTCAGAGCCGTCGTCATCGCGGCGGAGTCGAAGATGTCGCCTTCGAGCCACGTGAGGCGGTCCGGGGTGGGTGCGTCCTCCGATGGTGCGACCCGGTCGATGGCGACGACCTCATGGCCGTCGTCGATGAGTTGTTTGATCAGGTTGGTGCCGACAAAGCCGGCCGCACCGGTTACCGCGACGCGCATGTGAAGACTCCCATCAGAATTAGAACACGTTCTAGAACGTGTTCTAATTCAAGATACGGGGTCGATCGCGATCTGTCACGTACCAGGTCAGCGGGGTGCTGCGGGCAGGGCGGCGGTCCGCGTTCTCATCGTCGTCGCGGCAACCGCGGGGGATAGCACTCGCGCGCCAGTGCGCGTTTGGCGTCGACGTTGCGCGCACGGTCGGCGGGGGAGAACCCTCCGGCAGTGGGCCGGTCGGGTACCGAGGATCCATCTGCCACCGTCCACCGCGAGCCGCAGTCGACCAGTGATGCGTGCTTGGTGCCGTAGTAGTCGGGCTTGGTGACGATAGCGGCGCCGCTGTCGCCGGCCGCCGCGGCGATCAGGTGCGGGTGGAAGCGGGTCGTCAGCCACGTCTGACCCTGCCCGATCGGCAGGCCGTCGCGCCAGACCGAGAGGAACGGCACGATGCGCGCGCCGGCGAGCCGGTCGCCGAGCTGCTTGACGACGGTGTAGTCGTGGCCGGGGATCGCCTCGACGACGGTCACGCGTTCCGGCGGGACCCCCCACTGGCACAGCGTCGCGTCGGCGTAGTCGGCGAGGGCGGGCACGCCGGTCGTGCCGTTGAAGGCGAAGTCCTCGATCAGGTCGGACTGCAGGCACAGCACGACGCCGTCTGCGGGCAGCGGATCTGCCCCGCGCCGCCGGCGGAGCTCGTCGATGACGCGGTCGCCCCACCCGCGCTGTGGCAGGGCCAACCAGACGTCGTCGCCGGACGCGGTGACGCGGCCACCCTCGCGCAGGGCCAGCCCGTCCAGTGCTTCGCGCGACGCGGCGTCGCGGACGTCGACGATGTCGAAGCCCTCCAGGGATTTCTTGAGCGCGCTCCACTCGGGTTCTTCCAGCAGGGGCAGCAGGCCCTGCCCGGTGGCGAAGACCCGGGCGCCGGTCTGGCGGCCCACTGCGGCCATCGCGACCAGCAGCGACGTGTGGTGGCGCCACTGGCGGTTGACGTATCCGCCGCCCACCAGGTGCAGCGACGAGGCCCTAAGCAGCAAGTCGACGCCCTCGCCGTGGGCGGGTACGACGCCGAGGCTGCTGGCCGCGGCCGCCACCCATTCCCACGGCCGGGCCGGGTCGACGTCATCGTCGTCGATCTCCCGCTGCGCGACGGCACGCGCATGCTCAGTCAAGCGCCACAGCGTGTCGGTGAACACCGCCCGCGGATTGGCGTTGCGCAGCAACAGCGACGCCTGGCCGGGCGTATGACAGTCGAGGACCACCGTCGCCCGCGGACGGATGCGACGCAGGTGTGCCAGCCATGTCGCGGCGATTAGCTCGTCGCCGTAGTTCGGAAAGCCCGACGGTGCGACCAGGTAGACGACCTCCTCGGGGCGGACGGCGCGGGCGATGCGGGTGGTCATGGCAGGGCTGGTCATAGCCGAGGATGCTACCGGGGCCGCAACTTTATGCAGCGCCGCAAAACGTCGCTGCCGCGTGGCGGCGATGCCGATAGGGTTGGGCGGAAAGCCCGACACGCGCACCGTCGCGCGCCCGGGCACCCCGATCAGTGCAGGAGTGAGAATATGGCCGGAGAGTGGCTTCCCGATCCGAGTGGACAGTACGAAGTCCGGTGGTGGGATGGACAGCAGTGGACCGACCAGGTCGGCGTCGGCGGGCAGGTCTTCACCGCCCCACCGGCCGCTCCGCCGCAGTACGCCGCCCAGCAGCCGCAGTACGGGCAGGCACCCGAAGCCCAGCAGGCCGCGCCCCAACAGCCGGCGCACCAACCCGTGCAGCACCAGCAGCCGCCGGCTCCGATGACGCCGGCAGATTCGTTCGCCGGCATCACCGGTGAACTCGTCGACGGTCGCTTCAGCGAGAACGAGGACGAAGCCGTCGCCAAGCAGAACTCGAAGATGCTGCGCGTGCGCATCGGCGAGCCGTTCTTCGCGCGCCAGGGCGCGATGGTCGCCTACCAGGGCAACGTCGAGTTCGCTTTCGAGGGCGGCGGCGCGGGCCGTTTCATCAAGAAGGCGCTCACCGGCGAGGGCCTGCCGCTGATGCGCTGCGCCGGGCAGGGCGACGTCTTCCTTGCCGACCTGGCCAAGGACGTGCACCTGCTGAAGCTGGAGAACTCCGCGCTGTCCATCAGCGGCAAGAACGTCCTGGCGTTCTCGGCGTCGCTCGAGTGGAACATCGAGCGCGTCAAGGGCGGCAGCATGCTGACCGGTGGCCTGTTCAACACGCTGCTGCGCGGCACCGGTTGGGTCGCACTCACCACTGACGGCCCGCCGGTCGTCCTCAATGCTGCCGAAGCGCCGACCTTCGCCGACACCTACGCCATCGTCGCGTGGTCGGCCCACTTGCAGACGCAGCTGGTGTCGAGCATGAAGGCCAGCGCGCTGATCGGCCGCGGCTCGGGTGAGGCCGTACAGGTCGCGTTCAGCGGTCCGGGATTCGTGATCGTGCAGCCGTCCGAGGGCATCCAGATCCCAGCGGTCTGACGACCGTCAGGCCGACTCTTCGCGCAGCACGACGGTGGTCGTGGGCGTCGACAGCGTCAATCCCGGACCGACCAGCCGGTAGGTCGGGGACTGCTTCGCGAAGTCGACGGCCCATCCATCGGCGTGGTCGCGGGGCGGGGGGCAGGCCATCTTCGTCGACGCGAGCTGCGAGAAGACCAGTCGATCACCCTTGGCTGTCACCGTCCCGATCATCCGGTTGCACCCGGCGGAGAGGCTGACCCGGTCCTTCTCGGCGAACGCGATGCGCAGCGGACCGCCGCCGGGGATGGGCGCGGGGGTGACCGACACGGACACGTAGGAGTGTCCGGCGAGGCCGGGGACCGCCTCCACGGGCGAGCCCGGCGCGACGAGCAGTGTCGCGGCGCATGCCGCGACCGAGGCGGCCGCGGCGGTGAATCGGGTGACAGTGAGACCAGGCATGCACTTGAGCCTACCGATCACGGTGGTGTCCCACCATCGCCGGAAGAGCGACGCAACGGGTGCGCTACCGTTGGATGCTGACGTAATCAACTCAGGAGACGATTAGCCGGTGGGCAAGCTTTCCAACACGATGTGGCGACTCCTCGGAGCCCAGAGCGGTCGCAACCAGTCGAAATCGGTGGCACTGATCAAGAAGGCGGCCGACCACGACGACTGGGCCGCCGGTCTGGCCGATGACGAGTTCGCCGATGCGGCCCGCGGGCTCGATATCGGCACCGACCTGGTCGACCGTGCCAAGTTCCTCGCCCTGGTCCGCGAGGCCGCCGACCGCTCGCTGGGCCTGCGGCCCTACGACGTGCAGCTGCAGGGTTCGCTGCGCATGCTCGAGGGTGATGTCGTCGAGATGGCCACCGGCGAGGGCAAGACGTTGTCGGGCGCGATCGCGGCCGTGGGCTACGTGCTCCTGGACCACAAGGTCCATGTGATCTCCGTCAACGACTACCTCGCCAACCGCGATGCGGAGTGGATGGGGCCGCTGTTCACGCTCTTCAACATCAGCGTCGGCGCCGTCGATGAGTCGTCGACTCCGGAGCAGCGCCGTGCCGCCTATGACTCCGATGTCACCTACGGCTCGGTCAACGAGATCGGCTTCGACGTCTTGCGCGACCAACTCGTGGTCCGCGCCGACGACCTCATCGCACCGACGCCCGACGTCGCCATCATCGACGAGGCCGACTCTGTGCTAGTCGACGAGGCGCTGGTTCCGCTGATCCTGGCCGGATCGGCGACCGGGCAGGTCGCCGACGCCGCGATCGCCGATGTCGTGTCGCGGATGAAGACCAAGCACTACGAGATCGACGTCGAGGGCCGCAACATCAGCCTGACCGACGAGGGTGCCGCCTTCGTCGAGGATGAGCTCGGGGTCAACCTCTACAGCGAGGCGCACGTCGGGACCACCCTGGTCCACACGAACATCGCCCTCTACGCCTACTACCTGCTCGAGCGCGACGTGCACTACATCGTGCGCGACGGGCAGGTGAAGCTGATCAACGCCTCGCGCGGACGCGTCGCCCAGCTGCAGCGCTGGCCCGACGGCGTGCAGGCTGCGGTGGAGATCAAGGAGCGGCTCGACCAGACCGACTCCGGCGAGGTCATCGACACGATCACCGTGCAGGCGCTGATCGGCCGCTACCCCAACGTGTGCGGCATGACCGGCACCGCGCTGGCGGCCGGCGAGCAGTTCCGCCAGTTCTACGACCTGTACGTGTCGCAGATCCCGCCGAACACCGAGAACATCCGCGACGACGAGGCCGACCGGGTCTTCGACTCCAAGGCCAACAAGGTCGAGGCGATCGTCGCCCACGTCGGCGAGATCCACGAGACGGGGCAACCGATCCTGATCGGCACCCACGACGTCGCCGAGTCTGAAGAGCTCGCGTACTTCCTGGAGAAGGCCGGAATCGATTGCGTGGTGCTCAACGCGAAGAACGACGCGCAGGAGGCGGCGATCATCGCCGACGCCGGCAAGCTCGACGCGGTCACCGTCTCCACGCAGATCGCCGGCCGCGGCACCGACATCCGCCTGGGTGGTGCGGAGGCCACATCCGACGAGCACGACGCGGTGGTCGATCTGGGCGGGCTGTGCGTGATCGGCACCGGTCGCTACGACACCGAGCGACTCGACAACCAGCTGCGCGGCCGTGCGGGCCGCCAGGGCGATCCGGGCACCTCGGTGTTCTTCGCCTCACTGGAGGACCCGCTGGTGACGCGCAACCTCTCGTTCAAGCGCGACCCGGAGTCCTCCGAGCCCGACGGATCGATGGGGTCGCGCGGTGCCGAACTGATCGAGCAGGCGCAGCGCGTCGCCGAGGGCGTGATGCTGGAGTTGCACTCCAACACCTGGCGCTACAACAAGCTGGTCAACCAGCAGCGCGACATCATCGTCGCCCGCCGAATGGAACTGCTGCGCACCGACGAGGCGCTGACCGCCCTCGCCGAGCTCGAACCGGAGCGCTACCAGGCCCTGCTCGATGGTGAACAGCCCGATGGTGAGGAGTTTTCCGACTTCGGCCCGATCACCGAGAAGGTCGACAAGGAGGTGCTCGAGCAGGCTGCGCGCGAGATCATGCTCTACCACCTCGACCGGGCGTGGAGCGATCACCTCGCGTACGTCTCCGACGTGCGGTCGAGCATCCACTTGCGCGCTATCGGGCGGGAATCGCCGCTCGACGAGTTCCACCGGCTGATCCTCGACGAGTTCACCAGGCTCCCGTCCGGGGCGATCGAAGCGGCGGGCACGACGTTCCGCACCGCGACCATCACCAACGACGGCGTCGACCTCGACAGCGCGGGGCAGCACCGCTCGACGTCGACCTGGACCTACATGGTCCACGACAACTTGTTCTCGTCCGGGGGCGCCAAGATGCTGCAGGGCATCCTCGGCGTCTTCCGATAGGAGGGGCCCGTGCCGGGGGGGACAGCTGCGCGCAGCGACCGCGTCGTAACCGTGCCGAACGCGCTGAGCGTGTTGCGGCTGGCACTGGTGCCGGTCTTCCTCTACGTGTTGCTCGTGGTCAAGGCCGACGGGTGGGCGTTCGCGATTCTCGTCGTGTCGGGCTTCTCCGATTGGCTCGACGGCAAGATCGCGCGGTGGCTCGACCAGTCGTCGACGATCGGCGCGCTCTTGGACCCGTTGGCCGACCGGATCTACATCATCGTGATCCCACTGGCCTTCGGCATCCGGGGGATCATCCCGTGGTGGATTATCGGGATCATCGTCGCGCGCGACGTCCTCCTAGCGCTGCAGATTCCGTTGCTGCGCAAACGCGGGATCACGGCGCTGCCGGTGCTCTACGTCGGCAAGGCGGCCACGTTCGCGCTGATGAGTGCGTTCCCCTGGATTCTGTTCGGTCAGCTCGACAACGTCGCGGGGCGGATCGCCCTGCCTTTCGGGTGGGCGCTGCTCATCTGGGGCATCGCCATGTACCTGTGGACGTTCGCGCTCTACTGGTACCAGACGATCCTCGTGGTGACCGGTGATACTCGCCACGAACCGAAGACGTTGGGTGTGTCCGCGACGGACAAACCGGATACCGTTATCGCCGACGAAGGGAAGGCAAGTGGCTGAATCGAACGTGCCCGAGGATCTCCGCTACACCGTGGAACACGAATGGGTGGTCAAGGTGGATGAGACGACCGTGCGCGTCGGGATTACCGACTACGCGCAGGACCAGCTCGGCGACGTGGTGTTCGTGCAGTTGCCGGGCGCGGGGGACACGGTGGCCGTGGGCGATTCGTTCGCCGAAGTCGAGTCGACGAAGAGTGTGTCCGACATCTACAGCCCGATCGACGGCGAGGTCGTCGCCGTCAATGATTCGCTTGAGGCATCCCCGGACCTGGTGAACTCCGATGCGTACGGCGCCGGCTGGCTCGTTGAGCTGCGCGTGGGTGACAGTGCGGTCGATGCGGTGCTGGAATCACTGCTCGACGCGGCGGCGTACCGGGAACAGATCGCCGGATAATACCGGTCATCGACCTTCCGGACGAGGTTTGTAACGACTTGGGTTCGGCCCAGCCCGCCCTCGCCGAACGAGCGCATCAGATCACCGGCACACCGGTATGATCGGCGGTACTTGTCATGGTGGTCGGGACACCGGATCGGTGACGAAATTTTCTGCGAGGCAATCGCGCGCCCCGACAACCGTGTCCGGCGGTGCGCCCAATGGTTAAGACGACAGGAGAAGTGGTGAGCGACAACGACAACGGGTTCGAGGCGCCGGTGGAGACGACCTCGGTGTTCCGCGAAGAGATCATCAAGGAGGAGCTGAACCAGTCGAGCTCGTCGTCGGGTGAACCCGCCGACCTCGGCGTGGAGCGACTGGCGCCGGGGACGGCGCTCTTGGTGGTCAAGCGCGGCCCGAATGCCGGCTCTCGATTCCTGCTGGACCAGGCCGCGACATCGGCCGGGCGGCATCCGGACAGCGATATCTTCCTCGACGATGTGACGGTCAGCCGCCGCCATGCCGAGTTCCGGCTCGGCGACGGTGACTTCCAGGTCGTCGACGTCGGCAGCCTCAACGGGACCTACGTCAACCGGGAGCCGGTCGATGTGGCGACGCTCGGCAACGGCGACGAGGTGCAGATCGGCAAGTTCCGCCTCGTGTTCCTGTCCGGTCCGCGAGACTCGTCTGCCTCGTGACGCCGGCGCCCGCGCCCCAGGAGCGCGGCGCGTCGACGATGTCGATCGGCGCGGTCCTGGCCCGACTCCGTGATGATTTCCCCGATGTCACGATCTCCAAGATTCGTTTCCTCGAGTCGGAGGGCCTGGTCACGCCCGACCGTGCGCCATCGGGATACCGGCGCTTCAGCGAGTCCGACTACCAGCGACTGAAGTTCGTGCTCACCGCACAGCGGGACCGTTACCTGCCGCTCAAGGTCATCCGCGAGCAGCTCGACGGGATGGATACTCCGGACGGCTCGGGAGTGGCGATGCTGTCGTCGGCGCGCGGATCGGTCGCCCCGGCGACCGATTTCGGTGCGCTCGGCGGCCGCATCTCGCGTGAAGAGCTGATGGAGCGGACCGGTGCCGATTCGGGATTCATCACCGAGCTGATGCGCAACGGTCTGCTGAGTGCCGGGGCCGGTGGATTCTTCGACGAGGACGCGGTGCGCCTGGTCGAGGCCGCGGCGGCACTGGCCGACTACGGCCTGCAGACGCGGCATTTGCGCGCGTTCAAGGTGTCCGCCGACCGTGAGGCCGGCCTGGTCGGACAGATCGCCAATCCGATCGCCAAGGGCAAGGGGACCGGCGCGCGCGACCGTGCCGACGAGCTGGTGCGCGAGATCGCCGCACTCTCGGTCACCCTCCACACGCAGCTGGTGAAGGCGGCGGTCCGCGACATCCTCGACTGAGGCGCCGGGCGTGTAGATTTGGCGGTATGGGCCAGATGGAAGTCGTGGGCATCCGCGTCGAATCACCTGCCGCGCAGCCGGTGTTGCTATTGCGGGAGGTCGGCGGTGAGCGCTACCTGGCAATCTGGATCGGGCAGAACGAGGCGGCGTCAATCGCGTTGCACCAGAAGGGGATCGAGCCGCCGCGCCCGCTGACCCACGACCTCATGGTCGATTTGATCGACACGTTCGGTCAGAAGTTGGAGCAGGTCCGCATCGTCGACATGCGCGAGGGCACCTTCTATGCGGAGATGGTGTTCTCCGATTCGGTCGTCGTGTCCGCGCGCCCGTCCGATGCCGTCGCGGTGGCGATGCGCAGCGGTGCGGAGATCCATGCCGATGAGGAGGTCCTCATCGAGGCCGGTCTGGTGATTCCAGACGAGGACGAAGTCGAGGGGTCCGGGTTGAAGGAGGACGAGGTGGAACGGTTCATAGAGTTCCTGGACCACGTTTCGCCCGACGACTTCAACCTCGGCGGACCACAGTAGGCCAGGTCACAGTTCGGTCTCTACCTCAACTTTAGGGTTGGGTTCCCGCGAGTCGCGTTGGCGCAGGCGTCTCCCGTTGCCTACCGTTATCGCAGATAGTCCGGCAAGCACGGGCGTATTCTGTGACCAGCGATGGCAAGGAGACAGCAGTGGGCGACGATATGACCCACTACGATCCGACTCGTACCGGGGCACAGGGGACCCTGGCCGACGTGGCTCCCGGGCTGTTCCCCGGC
>CAZVVS010000114.1:0-13354 GCA_964630585.1 uncultured Gordonia sp. | reverse complement strand
GGATCAGTTCTTTCCAGAACACGACGACATAGACCGCCTGCGCGACGATCAAACCGATGTAGAGCGGGGCCTGCAGCCATCGGCTGATGAAGATCGACGATCCGATGAAACGGACGAACGACTCCTGGGCGGGATGACGCTGCGAGACCTGCGGGGGAGTGGCTTCCATAGTGCGAATCAGACTAACCGAATGATCCGGGCAATCAGCCACCCGCCCGCAGTTCGATCCCGATGTTGTTCTTGGTGCCGCCCCGAAGCTTGGAGAACAGCGCGAACCCGCGTCCCATCAGGCCGTAGCGCTTGGTGATCGCACGGTAGACCTCGTCATTGCGGGAGGGGTCGAGCAGGCTCGCCTGTGCTTCCACGGCGTCGCCCTTCACCGTGCCGCGGGCATCGCACTTCGCGATCGTCACCCGGGGCGTGTTGCGGATCCGCTTGACCTTCCAGGCGGAGGCCTGCGAGAGGATCCAGTAGGCGTCACCCGACGGGGCCGGCGCGAGCCACACCGGCGTCGGCTTGGGCCGCCCGTCCTTGGTGAAGGTGGTCAGGCTGACGTACTGGGAACGGGCCACATCGTCGAATGTCGGTGCCATCGGTAGTCCTCTCGTGTGATCAATCCCGGGCGGTTGCAGCCCGGGCGTACCCCCGCAGCGCGGGATAGGTGAAGACGACGACGATTCCGACCGACCAGGCGAGTACGACGAGCAGGTTGTGCGCGACCGGCCCGCCGGCGGCGAGGTTGCGCATCACGTCGACGGCCGGGGTCATCGGCTGGTTGCGCACGATGGGCTGTAGCCAGCCGGGATAGCCGTCGGCCGGGGCGAAACCGGAGTTGAAGAACATCATCAGACTCGTGAGAAGGGACATCAGCGGGACGACCGGTGCGCCGGTCGGGAAGTACACCGCGAGTGAGAGCACGAACAGTGCGAACGCTCCGCCGAAGGCGAGGGCGACGCCGACGATGCCGATCGCGGGTCCGACGCCCTGTGTGAAGCGGAAGCCGATGGAGTGACCGGCGCCCAGCAGGATCCCGGTGGTCAGCAGGATGCGGATGAGCTCGGTGACCACCCGTGAGCTCAGGTCGGCACCGCGATTGATCGGCAGAGTCGCCAAGCGGCCCAACAGGCCGGAAGTGCGCTCGGTGTTGAGTCGGATCGCCGCGGCGAGTGAGCCGAACATCGCGCTCAGCAGGATCACCAACGGCACGGTGCCGAACGCGCTGTTCTGGCCGGTGGAGGAACCGACGACTCCGCCGAGCACCACCTTGAACATGATCATGGTCAGGATGGGCATGCCGAGCACGGTCATTAGCGCGAACGGGTCGCGTATCCACACGAGAAGTTGACGACCGGTGAGGATCATCGTCTCAGCGGCCCAGCCGTGGGGTGCGGGCGAGGCGGCGCGTGCGAGGACCGCGGCGGTCGAATCGGTCCGGGCGGGGACGAGTCCGTGGGCGGGGGACAGTCCGATCGGCGCGCTCATCGCTGCCTGTTCATTCGTGCGGCGACGAGGATCAGCGTGATCGAGACGGCGGCGAGGAAGCCGATCCACGCCAGTGACTCACCCAGCCGGTTGGGCGCCTGCGCCACACCGTCGATGTGACGCATGGTCTCGGCCCACACCGAAATGGGCTGGTTCTCCGCGAATCCGCGGATCCACGACGGGAACTTGTCGGCCGGGGCGAAACCGGTGGAGATCATGCCGAGGATGAGGATGGGCAGTGACAGCACCTGACTGGTCACTTCCGGCGACGGTGCGATGACACCGAGGGCATCGCCGATGGTCATCAGGCAAGCGCCGATGAGGGCCGCGATCCCGATCAGTGCCAAGGTGCCGGTCACCCCGCCGCCGGGGCGCCATCCGATGATGAGAACGGCGATTGAGCCGCACACCAGCGACACCGCCAGCAGGAAGATGTTTGCCGAGAACCGCGCGGCCGGTGGGACTGCAGTCGGCATCGGCAGTGTCGCGAAACGGGTGGTGATCCCGCTCTTGCGGTCGAGGGCCGAACGCATCGCCGCCGACGTCGCGGTGAACGCCACCGACTGCAGGACGATGATCGGCATGAGGAACTGCGCATAGTTTATGCCGGGAATGTTCATGATGTTGCGCAGTGGAAGGTAGAAGCAGACCGCGAGGAACGCCGGCGACACGAACGCCAGGATGATCTCCCCGTTGACGACGACGCCGCGCATCGCGCGCGTCGACAGGGCCCACCATTGCCGGAGCGCATGGGGGGTGACGACCGGTGCCGCAGTCGGCGCCAGCTGTGCAGCGGGGTCGGCCGTGAGCGTCGTCATCGGCCTGCTGCGGCCGGAGCGCCGCCGGGGGAGGTGAGGGCGAGGAACACGTCGTCGAGCGAGGGGCGCCGCATGGTGATGTCGGCGAGCTCGATGCCGGCTTCGGTGGTTCGCCGCACGATCTCGACCAGGACATCGGTACCGCCGGGGGCGGGAACCGACAGGAACACATCGTTGCGGTGGCCGCCCGGACCGAGCAGGTCGGCCAGCACCGACTCCAGGTGGGGGAGCTCGGTGAGGTGGGCCGGCGTCACATCGCAGAATGTGCCGCCGGTCTGCGCCTTGAGCTGCTCGGCCGTTCCGGAGGCGATGATCCGTCCCGTGTCGATGACCACGATCTCGTCGGAGAGGAGGTCGGCTTCTTCGAGGTACTGCGTGGTGAGCAGGATGGTCACGCCCTGATCGCGCAAGCGCTCGACCAGGCTCCACACGTCCTGACGGCTGCGCGGGTCCAAGCCGGTCGTCGGCTCGTCGAGGAAGACGACCTCCGGCGCGGTGACCAGGCCGCACGCGAGGTCGACGCGCCGCCGCATGCCGCCGGAGTACTCCGACACCTTGCGCGAGCCCGCGTCGACTAGGTCGAAGAGGACGAGCAGCTCGTCGGCGCGGGCCTGCGCGGCCTTCTTGCGCAAACCGTGCAACCGGCCGAACAGCACCAGGTTCTCCCGGCCGGTGAGGGATTCGTCGAGCGCGGCGAATTGGCCGGTGAGCGCGATCTTCTTGCGCACCTCGCGCGCGTTCTTGACGACGTCGTTGCCGGCGACCTTGGCGACCCCCGAGTCCGGCTTGAGCAGCGTGGTCAGCATGCGCACCGTCGTCGTCTTGCCGGCGCCGTTGGGCCCCAGCAGCGCGAGCACGGTGCCCGGGGCTACCGAGAACGACACACCGTCGACGACGGTCTTGCCGTCGAAGGACTTGGTCAACCCGACGACCTCGATCGCGGGCTCGCTCAGCGGCACGCGCGGGCGGGGGATCCGGGAGGCGTGGCTGCGTGGCGGCACCGGTGTTCCCGCGGAGTCGACCCATCCCGACGTGCCCGGAGCCGCGCCCGTGGGCTGTGCGGCCGCCTGGCCGGCCGTCGCTGTGGACTGTCCCTGTGTCGGCAGCGCGCCGTAGTAGTCGTCGTACGCCTCGGGCGCGTCGGCGTCGACGGGACGGATGTTCGCGGCGGGAGTGACCGCGTGCCGTCCGGCGAGGGAGTGTCGGCCAGTGGCCGTGACCGATTCCGAGGCCGCCTGCGGCACCGGGTACACGGGTGGCGCCGAGGGGGTGGGGGTCACCGAAGGCGCGGGGTACGCGGGGTAAACCGCAGTGGGTGCCGACGTCTGGACGGGCGCTACCCGGGGCGCGGGGGACGCCGGCGCCGACGGTGCGATATTGGGCGACTCGACGTGCCAGTGGATGCGCGCAGACGGTTCAGTGCGTTTGTGCACGTTCCAACCGCCGACCTCGTCGTCGCGTTCCACCGTGGCACCCCTTCCCGTCGTGTCACCAATCGTGTCCGAAGGCCGGAGTGTTACCCGCCGGTCCAGGACGCGGCCGGGGAAGACGGCACCCAGCCGGTCAATTCTGTCACGAGAGCGTGCTGCGGCATCATCTGCCACCACGCATTGACCGATATCCCGCACCTGACCGGCCGGTAAACTGCAGGTGTTGTGTCGGGTTTCACAACTGGGTACGCCCGAGTAACGACGGGATCACTGGAACCGACAAACTGTAATGACGCTGTTTAGGAGGTCGGGGTGACGGTGGATCGGGCGTCTGATGCTGCCCAGGGTTCGGTGGATGCCCTTCCGCTGACGCCTGCGCAGCGGGGGATGTGGTTCGCCGAGAACCTTTCGCCGGATTATTCGGTGAATGTGGCGCAGTACCTGGACATTCGCTTCGAGCCGGGTTCGTTCGACCACGAATTGTTCGGAGAGTGCACGCTGGCGGCGGGCCGGGTGTTGCAGTCGCCGTATGTGCGGCTGGTCGACCTGGACGACGGTTCGCCGGGCCAGGTGGTGGACCCAGACCTGCCGATCACCGTCGACATCATCGACTTCCGTGGCGAGGATGATCCCGAGGCCGCCGCGATCGATTGGATGTGCGAGGAGTACCGCCGACCGCTCGATATCCGCAGTGACGCGTTGGTGTTGTCGCGGTTGCTGCGCATCGCCGACGACCGCACGTTTTGGTACGGGCGCGGCCACCACATCGTGATCGACGGCTACGCCGCGCTGACGATGGTGCGCATGACGGTGGACCGGTACAACGCCGCGCGCTCCGGTGCGGAGGTGGACGAGAAGCCGGCCGCGACGTTGGCCGAGATCGTCGCCGACGAGCAGAAGTACGCGCAGAGCACCAGGCGGGAGTCCGACGGTGAGCATTGGCGCGAGGTGATGGCCGATCTCCCCGAGCGCGTCACGTTGAGCCGTCACCCCTCGGCCACGGGACTCTCACCGAACAACATCGTCGCCAGTGCCGCACTGCCGCCGCAGGTGCAGGCCCGCGTCGAGGAAGTCGCCTCCGAGCTCGGTAGCTCGATGGCGATGGTGATGGCCGCGGCGTACGGCGCCTTCTTGTATCGGATGACCGGCAACGACGATGTGCTGATCAGCCTGCCGGTGACCGGGCGGGCCACGGCGAAGATCAAGCGCGCCGGTGGCATGGCGTCGAACATCCTCCCGGTGCGGATGGCGGGCCTGTCGGGCGAGACGGTGGCCGAATTGGTCCGATCGGTCCAGATCGAGATGACCGGTGCACTGCGCCACCAGCGGTATCGGTCTGACGACATCCGTCGCGACGCGGGTTTGGATCCCGATGCGGTGGGGTTCGGCCCGACCCTCAACATGGTTTTCTTCGACGCGCCCATCGAGATCGACGGCGCGACTGTCGAGTACCGCATCCTGGCATCCGGGACCCTCGAGGACCTGCTGGTCAACCTGTACCAATCGAGCCCGACCGCGCCGCTGGTCGTCGATCTGCACGGGAATCCGTTCCGCTACACCGAGGCCGAGATGGAGAGCCACCATCGGCGGTTCATGGCCTTCATCGAGGGCTTCGTCTCCGATCCGGGCGCGCCGGTCTGGGCCTTGCCGTTGTTGCTGCCGGGTGAGGAGGCATTGCTGGCGCAGGCCGAGCAGGGCTTGGTGCGCGACTACGGGATCGAGACCGAACACATTCTGGACCGGTTCGTCGCACAGGTCTCCTCGACGCCGGACGCGATCGCGGTCTGCGACGGGGATCAGCACTACACCTACGCCCAGTTCGATGCGATCCGGTCGGCGCTCGTGCGCTCGCTGCGGTCGAGCGGAGTCGGCTTGGGCGACCGGGTCGCCATCGTGCTCGACCGGGGGGTGGCACAGGTCGCTGCGGTGTACGCCGTGGAGTCGTTGGGAGCGGCCTATGTGCCGTTGGACCCCGCCGATCCGGCTGGACGTCGGGAGTTGGTGTTGGGTGCGGCGAAACCGGCCGTGGTCGTCGACGCCGATTTCCTCGACCGCGAGGGGTTCGCCCCCGATCAGGTGGCCGATGGCCCGTCGGAGCCGCTGATCGGTACGGGCGCACCGTCGTACGTCTACTTCACCTCCGGTTCCACGGGCGTCCCCAAGGGCGTCGAGTTGGGCATGGCCGCCGTGGTGAACCGCCTGGCCTGGATGCGTGAGGAATACCCGATCACGTCCGAGGATGCGTGGCTCTACAAGACGCCAATCACCTTCGACTGCTCGGTCTCCGAGCTGTTCGGCCCATTGCAAGTCGGTGCGCGCATGGTGATCGCCCGCCCGGGTGGACACCGGGAACCGGACTACCTGCGCGATCTGATGGAGCGCGAGAACGTCACCATCGTCCACTTCGTCCCGTCGATGCTCGATGTCTTCCTGGAAACGGTCGGGCCGTCGTTCCCAGAGTCGGTGCGCCGCGTCCAGGCCACCGGCGAAGCGCTTCCCGGCGCGCTGACCAACGAGGTCCGCAGCGGCCGCGAGATCGAGGTGTTGAACACCTACGGCCCCACCGAGGCGGCGGTGGAGATCACCGCGTACTCGGTCGAGGGCGAGATCGTCGGCGGTGTACCGATCGGTCGTCCCACCCCCAACTCGGAGACCCTGGTCCTCGATGCGCACTTCCAACGGCTCCCGGTCGGTGCGGTCGGCGAGTTGTACCTCGGGGGCTGCCAGCTGGCACACGGGTACGCCGGGCAGCCGGGCCTGACCGCGGAACGCTTCGTGGCGAATCCGTTCGTGCCCGGTGAGCGCATGTACCGGACCGGTGACCTGGCCCGCTGGCGCGAGGACGGGAACCTGGAGTATCTGGGGCGCATCGACTTCCAGGTGAAGATCCGTGGGCAGCGCGTCGAGTTGGGCGAGGTCGAGGCGGCACTGCTCGCCGACGAGGCCGTGGAGGCCGCGGTAGCGGTGGTCCGCGACCTCCCCGCCGGTACCAGCGTGGTCGCCTACGTGCGGGTCGCGTCCGACGATCCCGATCTGGTCGACCGGTTGTTGCGACGGTCCGCGGAGATGTTGCCGAGCCACATGGTCCCGGCTGCGATCACGGTGTTGGACGAGTTTCCGACGAACTCGGCGGGCAAGATGGACCGGGCGGCGCTTCCCGAGCCGACCGTCGCGGAGCGTCCGGCGGCGAAGTACATCGCCCCGGTGAGCGTGGTGCAGACGCGGATCGCCGAGGAAATCCGGGACCTGTTGGGCCTCGAGCGCGTCGGCCTCGGTGACAACCTGTTCGCCCTGGGCGCCGATTCACTCGCCGCCGCCCGATTGGCGACGAAGCTGCGAGTCGAGCACGACCTCAACATCCCGCTGACCGCGATGTTCAATTGCACCGACGTCGCCGGTCTCGCCGAAGCCGCCGAGGTGGGCGGCAATACGAGCCGACCCGAGTTGGTCGCCCGCGACCGGCCGGACTCGGTCCCGGTGTCCGCGGCACAGATGCGGTTGTGGTTCATCAACCGATTGGACCCGGCGTCGCCGACCTACAACATGGCGGGAGCCGTGCGGCTCGGCGCGCAGGTCGACGTGGAGGCGCTGGGCCGTGCGGTCGCCGACGTCGTCGTCCGGCACGAGTCGTTGCGCACGCGGTTCGTCGAGGTGGGCGGCGAGCCCACACAGGTCGTAGATCCGGTGGAGTCCGTGGAATCGGTGGTGTCGGTGGTGGACACCGACGACGTCGAGGGCGAGATGGCCCGTGTTGCCGCGCAGGGGTTCGACCTGTCCGCCGGCGCGTTCCGGGCGGTATTGGTGCGCGGCACGCAGAACAGCGTGCTGGTCGTGGTGCTGCACCACATCGTCGGCGACGGCGCGTCGTTGCGGCCGCTGATCGGCGACGTGCTCACTGCCTACAACGCGCGGCGCTACGGATTCGGCCCTTTCTTCCCGCCGCTGCCGGTGCAGTACGCGGACTATTCGCTCTGGTACGACCGTGTGCTGGGCGATGCCGCCGACGAGGATTCGGTGGCTGCGCGCGAGATCGGCTTCTGGGCGAAGCAGCTGTCCGGCGCGCCCGAGGTGATCTCGCTGCCCACCGATCGCCCGCGCCCGGCGCGGCCGACGGGGGGCGGGGACTTTGTGGACCGCGTGCTCTCGGAGTCGGCGGTCGCGACGCTGCGCTCGTTGGCAGCGCAGTCGGGCGTGACGCTGTTCAGCGTGGTGCAGGCGGCATTGGTGCTGGTGCTGGCGCGGTTGAACGACACCGACGACGTGGTCATCGGTACGGCGGTGGCAGGGCGCGATGAGCCGCAGGTCGCCGATCTGATCGGAATGTTCGTCAACACGGTCGCGCTGCGCACGGATGTATCGCCGGGGCTGACCGTCGAGGAATTGCTAGCGCGGGTCCACCGCGGCCGTGCCGAGGCGCTGGCGAATGCAACGACGCCGTTCGAGCAGGTTGTCGACGCCGTGGCGCCTAGCCGCACCCTGGCACACAGCCCGGTTTTCCAGGTGGCGCTGACGATGGTGACCGACGCGATGGGGATCATCGACGGCGATCTAGGGTTCGAGGTCGTCGATTCGCGAGTGCCGGCGGCGAAGAACGATCTGACGCTGACAGTCACGGACTATCTCGATTCGGGTCGGTTGGGCCTGGAGTTCAACTACGCGACCGACTTGTTCGACGAGTCGTCGGTGGAGTCATTCGCCGACTACGTCGAGCGCGTACTGGTGGCCATGGCCGCCGGGGCCCGGTCGCCGATCGGGCGGATCGATCTGCTCTCGGACGACGAGGTCGACCGTGCGGTCGCTCCGGCTGCGAGGCTGGCCGAGGCGCGGCCGTTGCGCGCCTTCGTCGGCGAGTGGCTGGCCACCGGGTGTCGGCGCGACGAACAGGCGCTGTTGGCCGGTGCCGGTGTGCGGCTGAGCGCGACGGCGGCGTCCTCACGGATCAACCAATTGGCGCGTGAGCTGTTGGCCCGCGGTGCAGGTCCGGGATCGGTGGTCGCGGTTCGGATTCCGCGCTCGGTCGACTCGGTGGTGGCGATGTTCGCCGCCGCGGTCGCCGGTGCCGCGTTCGTGTTCGTCGACCCGAAGCATCCGGCCGCGCGCCAGGAGGAGCTGCTGGCCGACAGCGCCGCGGTCCTGGGGGTCACCACGACCACCGTCGACGCACCGCCGGCCGGAGACGTCGACTGGATCGTGCTGCAGGACGAGACGACCGAGCTGCACCTGGCCGGTCACCCGACCACCGCGGTGGCCGAGCGCGACCTGCCCCGCCCGGTCCACCTCGACGACACCGCCTATCTGATCTACACCTCCGGGTCCACGGGCAAGCCCAAGGCCGTCGAGGTCCCCCACCGCGGTATTGCGAACCTGGCGTCGAATCTGCACTCGGTGCTGGGCGCGCAGGCAGATTCGGCGGTCCTGCACGTGGCGTCCCCGGCGTTCGATGCGACCATGCATGAGTTGATGACGGCGATCGGCTCGGGTGCGCGCGTGGTCGTGGCGCAGCCCGATGCCTATGCGGGACCGGCATTGGCCGCCACCATCGCCGAGGGCGGGGTGACGCACGCGGCGATGACGCCGTCGGTGCTGGCCACCATCGACCCGGCGCAGGTGCCGTCGCTGGAATCGGTGTGCAGTGGTGGCGAGGCGTGTCCGGAGGACCTGGTGGCCAGGTGGGCCCGCGCCTGCGAGTTCTTCAATGTCTACGGGCCGACCGAGGTGACGGTGTGGGCCAGCGCCGACGGCCCGATGACGGCGGGTCAGCCAGTGACCATCGGTGCGCCGTTGCCGGGGGTGACCGGTCTGGTGCTGGACGCGGGGCTGCGGCCGGTGCCTCTCGGCGTGGTGGGCGACCTCTACCTCGGCGGCGATCAGGTGGCGCGAGGATACCGCCATCGGGCTGACTTGACCGCTGGTGCATTCGTGGCCGATCCATTCGGAACCGGTGGGCGGTTGTACCGCACCGGCGACCGGGTGGTCCGCCGCGCCGACGGACGGCTGGTGTACCAGGGCCGGAGTGATTTCCAGCTGAAGATCAACGGCCTGCGGATCGAGCCGGGCGAGATCGACGCGGTGTTGGCGTCGCACCCGTCGGTGGCCACGGCGTTGTCCATGGGCGTGGAGCGCCCGGGCGGCGATACCGTGCTCGCTGCGTACGTGTCGCCGCGCGTGGACGAGGTGATCGCGCCGGATGCGTTGCTGGCATACGCGCGCGAGCGGCTGCCCGCCCACATGGTTCCGCACACGGTGCGGGTCTTGCCGGAGTTCCCGCGTACTGCGATCGGCAAGATCGACCGTGCGGCACTGCCGCCGATCGAGTTCGCCGAAGCAGAGTTCGTTGCGCCACGCACCGAGCTGGAGGCCACGGTCGCAGGTGTCGTGGCCTCGGTGCTCGATCTCGACCATGTCAGTGTGACCAGCGGCTTCTTCGAGGTCGGTGGCAATTCGCTGTCGGCGGCGAAGCTGGCGGCGCGATTGGGCGAGGTGCTGGACCGCCCGGTGGGCGTTGAGGCAGTGTTCGAAGCCCCCACTCCGGCGGAGTTGGCGGCACTGCTGGCGCAGCAGGATGGCAGCGCCGCCGTGGCGCCACTGGTGGCGCGGCCGCGGGCCGCGGTCGTGCCGGTGTCGTCGGTGCAGCGGGGCATGTGGTTGCTCAACCGGGCTGCCCCAGAGTCGTCGGCGTACAACGTGGCGCTGACGCTCCGGTTGACCGGCCAGCTCGATGCCGACGCACTGCGGGCGGCGTTGGTGGACGTGATCGACCGGCACGAGTCGCTGCGCACGATGTACCCGATGATCAACGGGGTGCCGGTGCAGGTCATCGAATCGACCGAGGCGGTGGCGCCGCAGGTCGACGTGCCCGTGACAGACCTCACGGGGTGTGACGAGGCGCAGGTGGCTGCCGCTGTGGCAGCGGTGACCGACGAGGGCTTCGACGTGACCTCGGCGGTGCCGATCCGCGCGGCACTGCTGCGATTGGGCCCCGAGGAGCACATCATCTCCCTGGTGGTGCACCACATCAGCGTCGACGGGGCATCGATGATGCCGTTGGCCAAAGACCTCATGATCGCCTATGACGCACGCAGCGGCGGGGGGTCGCCGCGCTGGGAGCCACTCTCGGTGCAGTTCGCCGACTACGCCGTCTGGAGTGCCGAGCGGTTGGCGACCGAAGACGATGGAGTCACTGAGCGAGACCGCCAACTGGCCTACTGGGCCGACCGGCTCGACGGGGCGCCGGAGTTGCTCCGACTGCCCACCGACCGGCCGCGGCCAACGGCGCCGACCTACGCCGCGGGCGAGGTGGAGTCGGAGATCCCCGCCGAGCTCGTGGCGCGGTTGACCGAGACCGCGCGCAGCGTCAATGCGACGTTGTTCATGATTGCCCACGCCGCATTGGCGGTGTTGCTGGCCAAGGTGTCCGGACGCACGGACATCGTGATCGGCAGCCCATATGCCGGGCGTGGTGCCCAAGCTCTCGACGACGTGGTCGGCATGTTCGTCAACACGGTCGCGTTCCGCACCGAGTTGGATCCGGCCATGCCGTTCAACGAGTTCGTGGGTGCCGTTCGGCGCAGTGATCTGGCCGACCTGGCCCATGCCGACGTCGCGTTCGAGGAAGTGGTGACCGCACTGGGTCGCGGCAACACCGCCGGTTACAACCCGTTGTTCCAGGTGTTGTTCGCGTTTCAGAACCTCACTTTCCCCACGGTGGAGTTGGGTGGGCTGGCGCTGGCACCCGAACCGGTTCCCACAGCGACGGTGAAGAATGACATCACGCTGACCCTGTTCCCCAACGATCCGCTCTCCGGGCGCAGCGATGGCGCCATGCGCGCCACCTGGGCTTACGCCACCGAGCTGTTCGACGAGGCGACAATCACGCGACTGGCCGGCTGGTATCTGGGCATTCTGGAAACCATTGCCGCGGACCCCACCACCCCCCTGGCTGACATCGCGCTGGAGAAGGCGGTCCAACCGGTCCCCGACGCGGCTGGCGAAGTGGCGCCGTTGCCGCTGCCCGAGGCGGTTGCGGTGGCAGCCCAGGCGGCACCGGAGCACGTCGCCGTTGAACTCGACGGCACTGCCATCAGTTTGGGTGAGCTCGCGGCCACCACTGCGGCAATGGCCGCGGTGCTGCCCGATTCCGACGGCGGATCGGCCCTGACCACTGCACTCTTCACCGCGCTTCCCGCGTTGGCCGCCGGAGGGCCCGAGTCGCTCGACGACGCTTTGACCCAACTTCGTGTCAACGCCGACAAAGCCCGTAACGTATACGGGAGTCCCGACGAAAACCCGGCTGAAGCCCTGCGGCCCCAGTCGGCGAAAGGAACCCCCAACCAGTGATGCTCGCACCGCAAACGCGTATCGCGGAGTTGTGGGGCACCACGGGGGACAATCAACCTGTGCGCGCCCTGTTGGCCGCCGCTGCCGCGGTAGACCCGGGGGCGCTCGCCTTCACCGGACCGCAGGGACCTGTGGAGATCGGCGGACTCGCACAGCGCGTGGAATCGACCGCGGCGGTCCTCGCGGCCAGCGGCGTCGGTGGTGATGCTGCGGTCACCGCGGCGATCGCACCACTGTTCGCCTCGCCGGGTGCCCCGCAGGCCGACACCGCGGCCCGTGTCGCAGAGGTGGTCGCGCAGATCCGTGCGTCCGCAGCGGCGGTGTTGGGTTCGTCGGACTGGTCGACGGTGCCGGGAATCTTCAAGTCGGTGGTCCACCGGTCCGGAGATCGCACCGCGATTACTGCTCCGGACGGGGCAACCATCACCTATGCGGAGCTCGATGAGCGCTCCGATGCGCTGGCACGTGGCCTCGTCGCCGCGGGGGCGGGCCCGGAACGGCTAGTCGGCGTCGCCGTCGACCGCAGCGCCGACGCCATTGTCGCGCTGCTCGCCGTCGTCAAGACCGGTGCCGCCTATCTGCCGTTGGACCGCTCGCATCCGCTGACCAGGCTGTCACGGGTCGTCACCGACGCCGATCCGGCGGTGATCATCGTCGACGACGAGCTTGCGACCCTCTGGTCGGATCTGCCCGCCACGCGCCGCACCGTTGCCGACCTCGTCGCACTCGGCGCGGCCACGCCGACCGCTGCGTTGCCGGCCGTCGTGGACCCGCGTCACCCCGCCTACGTCATGTACACGTCGGGGTCGACGGGCGCACCCAAGGGTGTCGTCGTCCCGCACGAAGCGGTGGTCGACCTCCTCGCCGCACTCGACCACGACTACCTGCCGTCACCCGACGACGTCTGGGTGACCTTCACGTCGTTCGCCTTCGACGTCTCGGTCGCCGAGATCTGGATGTCACTGGTCAGCGGTGGGCGCCTGGTCGTGGTCGACCGTGACACCGCCCGTAGCCCGCTCGAGTTCGCCCGGGTCCTGTATGGCGAGGGCGTGACGATGGTCAACATGACGCCTTCGGCGTTCTACCAGTTCGCCGCGGCCTTGCGGACGCGCGACGACGTGGTGCTGGCGCCGTCTCTGCGCGCAATGATCCTGGCCGGCGAGGCGCTGGACTTCGAGCAGGTGCGTCGCTGGCACGCTGATCGTCGTGCTGAGGGCGTCGAGGGCCCGCAGCTCAACAACATGTACGGCCCCACCGAGACGACCGTGTACGTGACCCGCCGGGAAC
>CAZVVS010000113.1:0-13391 GCA_964630585.1 uncultured Gordonia sp. | reverse complement strand
ACGAGCGTGCTCAGGCTCAATACCGTCAATGGCTTTCTGAAGGCGTGTTGGTCACCGGCACCGCGTCCGGCGAGACCGCCGGCCAGTGCTCGCGCTGCCTCGAACCGGTGGAGGACACCGTCACGGTATTCCTCACCGAGTTGTTCGCGTACCCCGACAGTCAGACCGACAAGACGACCTCCGACGAGGAGGTGCACCGTGTCGACGGCGACCAGATCGACCTCGAACAGAGCCTCATCGACGCGGTCGGGCTGGAACTGCCGATGTCGCCGCTGTGTCGCGAGGATTGCCCCGGACTATGCCCCGACTGCGGTGTCGCGCTCGCCGTCGCCGAACCCGGGCACTCACACGAGAAAATCGACCCACGCTGGGCGGGTCTCGCCGATAAGCTCGGGCAGATGGGCGACCAAACCACTGACAATGGCTGACTCCGGGCGCGATTCCGCGACCTTGCTGGACGCCTTGGGAGTCACCCTCGACGATGACCTGTTGACCCTGGCGCTGACGCACCGCTCCTACGCCTACGAGAACGGCGGGCTGCCGACCAACGAGCGCCTGGAGTTCCTCGGCGACTCGGTGCTGGGCGTCGTGATCACCGAAAAGCTGTACTGCGACTATCCCGACCGGCCCGAAGGTGCACTGGCCAAAATCCGAGCCAGTGTGGTGAACGGGCAAGCGCTGGCGCGACTGGCCCGCACGCTGGGGCCGGGGGGACTGGGCCGCCACCTGTACTTGGGGCGCGGCGAGGAGATGACCGGCGGGCGCGACAAGGACAGCATCCTCGCCGACGGGACGGAGGCACTGCTGGGTGCCATCTATCTGTCGCACGGATTCGACCGGACGCGCGAGGTGATCCTCGCGCTGTTCAGCGATGCCGTCGCCGAGGCCGGCAGCCTGGGAGCCGGGCTGGACTGGAAGACATCGCTGCAGGAGTTAGCGGCCGCGCGATCCTTGGGACCGCCAAGCTACAACATCACCTCCACCGGGCCCGACCATGACAAGGAGTTCACCGCCACGGCCGTCGTCGGCGGTGAGGAACTCGGCAGCGGTGTCGGCCGATCGAAGAAGGAGGCCGAGCAGGTCGCCGCGCAGGTGGCGTGGCGCATGCTCGACGAGCGCGGTGCCTGAACTCCCCGAGGTCGAGACCGTTCGCCTCGGTGTCGACAAGCACGTCGTCGGTCGTTCTTTCTCCGAGGTGCGCGTGCACCACGACCGCGCCGTGCGACGACAGGCCGGGGGAGCCGCGGAACTGATCGGCCGCCTGACCGGCACGACTGCGCATGCGACGCGGCGTCGCGGCAAGTATCTGTGGCTTGAGCTGGCCGACGAGGCCGGCATCGTCGACGAGGCGCTGGTCATCCACCTGGGGATGAGCGGGCAACTGCGCGTCATCGACGACGTCGCAGCCGCTGAGCCCTCACCCCATCTGCGGATCTCGACGAGCCTGGGCGATCGTGACTTCTGGTTCGTCGACCAGCGCACCTTTGGTGGCTGGCAGGTCGACGAGCTGGTGTCCGACGTGTACGCCCCCGGAGCTTCAGTGCCGTCGGTCGTCGCGCACATCGCACCCGACCCGTTCGACCCCGCCTTCGATGCCGTGGCCGTCGCGTCGGCGATGCGGCGCAAGCACACCGAGGTCAAGCGCGCCCTACTCGACCAGACGCTGGTGTCGGGGATCGGCAACATCTACGCCGACGAGGCGCTCTGGCGCGCCCGGCTGCGCGGCACGCGGCTCACCGACTCGATCTCGCGGGCCAAGCTCGTCGAGCTCCTCGGACACGGCCGCGAGGTGATGGCGGAGGCGCTGGCCGTCGGCGGCACGTCGTTCGACGAGCTGTACGTCAATGTCAACGGTGAATCCGGATACTTCAGCAGGGAGCTACATTCATACGGCCGGGAAGGACTGCCGTGTGACAGGTGCGGGACACCGATCGCGCGCGAAGCATTCATGAACAGGAGTTCCTTCTTCTGCCCGAAGTGCCAGCGAGCTCCGCGGGCACGCGCGGAACGCCGGTGACGCGAAAGAGAATCCGCAATTTTTTGCACAGTCTGTGCAATGATGACCGGGCAGGGACTCGACAACGTTGAACAATCTGCCCCTGCGGCGCTCGATCGATGAATGGAGTGAATACGGATGCCCGCATCTTTGCGCTCTGACATCGTCTTCCCGGCAGGTGGTCACGGTCACCCGCGACAGTTGATCGACCCCGAAGCCCAGGTGGCCTCGGCCAGCGTCGACTGGCTCTCCACACACCTATAGTCGGGCCATGGATCAGATCGCACCCGGCGCGCGGCAGCGCAACCGGCTGGCCATTCTCGAACACGCCCGTCGGGTGTTGATCGCCGATCCCGCCGCGTCACTGGAAGATGTCGCAGTACAGATCGGGATCGTGCGGCGCACCGTATACGGTCACTTCGCCTCCCGCGACGAACTCGTTCGCGAGATCATCCTCCACAGCGCGGCAGAGTTCACCGCGCGAGTGGAGGCATTAAGCATCCACGAAAACGACGAGGACGGCCTGGAGAGGCTCGTCGTCGGCGCGTGGGGCACCGTCGGTGACTTCTGTGCCGTGATCACCCTGGCTCGTTCGCAGGCCGCGGACGCGCTCGCGGAGGCGATGGCACCTTTCAGCGCACGCATCGCCTCGGCCATCGCCGCAGGCCAAGCCGCCGGCCGATTCTCCGACCATCTCGACGCCAGCACCCTCGCGCTCGTTCTCGAGACGATCTCACTGGCACTCCTCGAGGCCTCCGCCGCGTCACGATGGAATGGTGACGCCGCGACGGTCGCAACCACCATGCTTATCGCCCTCGGCGTCGCACCGACCGAAGCGCAAAGGCGGGCCACCGCCGCATCCCAGATGAACGCCCTCAGTGAAGGACCGCCCGCGTGATCAAGTACGAACCGTCCCCGGCAGACAAGGCCCCGCTGCCTCCCAGCTATGTCAGCGAAGCCCGCTACTTGAAGTACCGCGAGGCGGACGCAGCCAAGCCCTACGCCAAGTACTTCCGTACCACCACGCGCCCCGTCCGCGACGAGATCGTCTACGCACTCACCGCGGGCATGTCACCCACTGAATACGGCTACCCACTCACCGACGCTGTCGACCGCCTCGCCGCGCCCGGCTACGACAACCTCGAAACCGGGTGGACGAAGCTCGAAAACGGTGTCATCTTTGTCGCCGCCCAAACGCCCATGCCCGGCGTCACGCCTGAGATGTGGGACTGGTGGTTCGGCTGGCACGGCTCCGAGACCGCCCGCTACAAACTCTGGTACCCCGACGCCCACCAGTTCTCCGCCGTCGGCGAGAACCGCAGCCACAACCGGGAACTCACCGACCGGCAACGTTATATCGACAACGTCTCCTACGTCGACGAATACATCGGCGGAGTCCTCCAACCCCTCGCTATTCGCTTCTTAGATCCCCGCAAGCTTGGTTTCCCTGATATCCCCGGCACAACCCACATCTGTGCGAGGGTCTCTCTCAGTTCCCTCCCCGTCGCATTCGGGTGGCTTATCCACCAAGTTCGCGCCACCGCCGACGGCGCCGAAATGCGCAGCCGCTTCTTCCTCAATACCCCCGCAACCCTTGCCCTCCCGCGCCGAGCCCTCCCGCCGACCACAGCGGCCAGATTCCTCACCACCCAACCCGGACGGCTCCTTGCCAAGGCTGCGGCGAAACCAGCGGTCAATCACCTCATGCCAGCCACGCTCGGCGCCGACATGGTCCACCACTGCGCCGCCGAAATGAACCACCTCGCCGGCTTCCTCCCCCAACTCCATGAAGAGTTCGTCGGGAGCCCCTGATGGCTCCCGGAAATGCCGCTGGTGGCGCGCCGCATCTCGTTGTCAGCGGCCACCGCGGACGACATAGAGCTTCGTTGCGACTGGGATTACTCCGGCGCGAGGACGGCTATCCCTGCGGCGGCGGCGGCGTGGGCCAGTTCATCGTCGTAGGTCAGAATTTCGTCGACGCCCAGGCGTAGGGCAGTGGCGAGATGGACTGCCTCTCCGGAGCGCAGGGGTGCGTGCGTGCCGGCCGAGAGTAGATCGCCTCGGGTCATGTCGACCAAGACGACGGCGTCGAGCACCTTGGTGACGGCGCCGAGGTCGATCGTTGACGGGTGGCGGCCCGCGGCGCAATGGAGCTCCGTATGCAGGAGCCACGACGCGACGAGTCGGCGGGTGCCGTGCGCGAGCTCGTTGCGAAGCGCATCAGATTCGGACTCCCGGATGAGCAGCTTCATCGCCGCGGACGTGTCGAGGTAGGCGGTCGCTACCATCGTCCGCGCGAATCATGGAGGATCTCTGCCGTCGACATCACGGTTTCGGCGAGGCGGATCTCGAGCAGGGTTTCGACCCCACTCCGCGCTGCCCGTGCATTGCCACGCAACACCTCGGCACTGTTGTTGCGCATCTCGCGGTGGGTGATCGTCTTCACGTAGCACGGCGTAGCACAGACCCCCTCACGTCACCGGATGACATCACCACCGGAGAGCACGACAGTCTCGCCGGTCATGAATCCGGCGTCGTCCGAGCCGAGGATGTGCACCCACCGAGCGATCTCCCCGGGCTGGGCCACGCGACCGAGGGGGATGCCGGCGGCGGCCTGCTGCATCCGGCCGGTGGCCGCGTTGCCCGGAGTCTCGACCCAGCCCGGCGCGATCGCATTGACCCGGATCCGGCTCGGCGCGAGCTCCAGGGCGAGAGACTTGGTGAGCATGACCACCGCAGCTTTGGACGCACCGTAGAGGAGTTGGCCGGGGGAGACCGTGAAGGCGTCGACGGAAGCGAAGTTGACGATCGCCCCACCGGCGTCCATGCGTGCCACGCACTCCGCGGTGACGTTGAGCGTGCCGAGGACGTTGATGTCGAAGATCGACCGGAACAGGGATGCGTCGAAGGTTTCCAGAGTGGTCGGCGGGTAGACGCCGGCGATGTTGGCGACCAGACCGATCGGGGCACCTCCCGACTCCAGGTGCACATCCAGTGCGCGGGCGATCCCATCGCGATCGGTGACGTCGACGCTGACGGTTCTGACGATTCCAGAGCGGGTCGGGATTTCGGTTGTGGCCCGGTCCAGTGCCAGGACCTGCCACCCCTGCTCGGTCAAGTGTTCGGCGGTGGCACGCCCCATGCCGCTCGCGGCGCCGGTGACGATCGCTGACTTCATCTGCATCCTCCGTGTCTGACGGTCACAGTCTCGGGTATGGCTCACCCAAGGTGAAGACCGAAGATTCGACTGCCGATAAAGGCTTTGGCTATACAGGCGCCGACGGTCCCGGAATCGCTTCGAGCAAGCCCTGGATCAGGCTCACCAGAGCTGCGGCTGCCGGCGACAGCGTGGCGTTGCGCCGCCAGATGAAGCCGTACTGCTCAATCAGGGGCGGATCCAAGGGTGCGCAAAACAGGCCCCGATCAGCGCCCAGCCGGTCGGCGACTGCGGCCGAGCAGATCGTGTCGCCGACGCCGCGCCGGGCGAGCTCGAGCGCAACCGCGCAGGATTCCACCTCGATCTGCGGTCTGATGACGACGCCGACTCCTTGGGCTCGGGCGTTCAGCTGCAGGCGGGTCGGATCCATGTCGCCCCACCTCGCTTCGGGGAGGATGAGGCACGCCGCCGCGACCTTCTCGATCGAGATGGGCGTGGCGACACGGTCCGAGCAGTTGGTGTAGTAGCAGGCCTCCGACCGCCAGATCACCGGGCTGATCTCCAGCCCGCGATCATCTACCGGCAGTGCCACGACTCCTGCTTCGACGTCGCCGGCGCGCACCGCGTTGGCGATCTGAACCGAGTTGAGTTCCTCGATGCGGACCGAGATGCCGGGGTACAAGCCGCGGAACTCGGTGATCAAGTCGGCGTTGATCAGGTCGTGAGCGACGGAGAAGGTTCCGAATGAGACGCTGCCCCCGGTCATGTTCCGGACCGGATCGACGGCGGTGACCGCCTCGTCGGCGGCGGCAATCGCCCGCTCGGCATAGGGCACAAGCATGCGGGCCGCCTCGGTCAGGAGCAGCTTCCGGTTCGTCCGCGTGAACAGAGTGACTCCCAGCGCTCGCTCGAGACGCCGGATTTGTTCGGAAAGGCTCGGCTGGGCGATGAAGTGGGCCTCCGCGGCGGCCGATAGTGAGCCATGCTCGACCGCGGCGAGGAAGTAGACGAGTTGCTGCAGCGTGATCGGACTTCTCGCCATATCTCAAGGGTAAGCCTTGATGAGGGCTCAGCTATTGGGTATGGACCGGATACAGTCCAGGCCGAAGAATTGAGGAATGGCTCGTATTTGCATCATCGGCGCCGGCGCGGCCGGTTTGTCGTCTATCGCCCAGCTCCGCTCCGCCGGTCACGACCTCGTGTGCTTCGAGAAGACCGACCGCGTCGGAGGTCACTGGCATACCGACTACGAGGCCCTCCACCTGATCACCGCGCGGGACGCCACCCACTTCGAAGAGTTTCCCATGCCAGCGGAGTACCCACACTTCCCGCGGCGCGACCAGGTACGCCGGTACATCGAGGCCTACGCCGACCATGCCGATCTCCGCAAGGACGTCGTCTTCTCGGCCGAAGTCCTCGCAGCAGAGCCTGTTGCAGCTGGTGACGCCCCTGTCGGCAGTGTCGGCTGGCGAGTCACCACGACACGGGGCGACGAAGCCATCTTCGACGCCCTCGTCGTCGCGAACGGTCACCTCTGGAGTCCGAAAGTGCCCGCGGTGCCCGGCAGTTTCGCAGGCAAGGCCGTGCACTCCAGCGAATACAAGAATGTCGGCGACCTGGACGGCGAACGCATCCTCGTCGTCGGTGCCGGCAACTCCGGGTGTGACATCGCGGTCGACATCGCCCAGCACCGACGAGAAGTCGACATCGTGATTCGCAAGGGAATCCACTTCCAGCCCAAGATGTACTTCGGCGTTCCGCGGCAGCAGGTTCCGTGGCTCGGTGACTACACCGCGTCCGAGCAGGACCTGATCGCCCGACTCCTCGCGAAGATCGCCATCGGTCCCAACAGCGCCTATCCGGGCCTTCCCGAGCCGGAGTCGCACGACCTCGCCGGTGGGGCGACGACGGTGAACGACCTGCTGCTGTATTGGATCCACCACGGCCGCGTGGCGGTGCGGCCCGGAATAGACCGCTTCGACGGCCATACCGTCCACTTCACCGACGGGACCAGTGGCGAGTACGACTCGATCGTCTACGCCACCGGATTCAACGTCGCACTGCCGTTCCTGGATGGAGACCTTCTCGGTAGCGAGGACGGCGTTCCTCGCCGGTATGCCGGCGGCATCCTCCCCGAGGGGGCCGAAAAGCTGTACTTCGTGGGGCTCATCGCACCCCGCGGACCGCAGATCCCGATTTATGGCGTGCAGGCCAAACTCGTTGCGGAGATGGTCGCACTGCAGGAGCAGGCCGGGGCGCGCGGGCTGGCGCTTGCCAACTACTTCTCACTGATGCAGGAGCCCGAACAGCGCATCGACATCGTGCGCGCGGTCTGGCAGCAACAGATGGACGACACGAGCCGCCTCCTGCGCTCGCTCGCCGCTGGCCCGGCGTTGGTCGGCGGGGGCGCCGCGCCCTAGGATCGGCCGGTGCCTGAATCCACCCGACCCGCGCTGTCCGCTGCGTTGTCGGCCGCCGAGTTCACCCGCTGGTACTGGCGCAAGGATGAACTGGTCGGGTTTGCCCGCGCCCTGGGAATCGGGACGGGCGGCGGCAAGGAGCTCTTGACGCAGCGGATCGCCGCCACCCTCGACGGACGCGAGTTCACCGAGCCGGTATCGCCGCGGCGGGCCAGCGGTCGCCAACTCGGGGGTGACCTCACCGTCGACACCGTCATCCCGCCGGGGCAGCGGTGCAGCCAGGTGCTGCGTGCGTGGTTCGTCGAGCAGGGCGGTCCGCAGTTCCACTTCGACGCCGCGATGCGGGAGTTCATCGGCTCGGCGGACGGCACGACGACGCTGGGCGACGCACTCGACCACTGGCGTGCGACCCGGGACGGAGGGTCGCAGGAGATCGACGCGCAGTTCGAGTACAACCGCTTCACCAGAGACTGGCACCGCACCAACCCCACGGGCTCGCGCGAGGACTTGCTGGCCGACTGGCACCGGTATCGGAGCCTGCCGATTGACGAGCGCGGGCGGGCTTAGCCAGGGAAGTACCAATTTCTGGTACCTTTGCCTTGTGGCTCAGAACACGTCGATCAGCTTGGACGATCACTTTGCGGAGTTCCTCTCCCAGGAAGTCTCGTCGGGTCGCTATCGCTCGGCCAGCGAGGTCGTCCGCGCCGGGTTGCGGCTACTGGAAGACCAGGAGACGCGGATGGCAGCGCTTCGCGCCGCTCTCGTTGCGGGCGAGGAGAGCGGTGTCCCGGAGCCCTTTGACTTCGACGCCTTCATCGCGGCGAAGAAGTCGTGACGAGCTATCGACTCACACCCGCGGCACAACTCGACCTCTCCGAGATCTGGGACTACACAGCGCAACACTGGGACCTCCGACAGGCCGAGACATACATCGACGAGATCAGAGCGGCAATCGAGCGCGTCGCGGAGGATCCCGATCGCGGACGATCCTGCGACGACATTCGTAAGGGATATCGGCGATACGGAATCGGAAGCCACATCCTCTTCTACGCCGCACGACCCGACGGCGTCGACGTGATCCGGATCCTGCATCAGCACATGGATCCGACCAGGCACCTCTGATTCGGCGGCGGGGGCGTTGCGACCCAACGGGGTCGGATCCCAACCGTGTTGAATAGAGCCATGACTGAACTCTGGGTGCAGCGCAAAGGTCCGCGCCGCTACGTCGGCGAGAGCTCCCGCGGAGCGACCGTGCAGATCGGGTCGGAGGACGTCGACGGCGTGTTCACGCCCGGCGAGCTGTTGAAGATCGCGCTCGCCGCGTGCAGCGGTATGGCCTCCGACGTCACGCTGGCGCGCCGGCTCGGCGACGACTACGACGCGACGATCCGGGTCAGCGGCACCGCCGACCGCGAGTCGGAGACCTATCCCGTCCTCGATGAGATCTTCGAACTCGACCTGTCCGAACTCGACGCCGAGGCCGCGCAACGCCTTCTCGTCGTCGCCCGGCGCGCCATCGACCGGACCTGCACGGTCGGGCGCACGCTGAAGGCTGGCACGCAGGTCAACCTCACCATCGAGACGGACTGACGACGACGATGTCGCACGCAGATCAGCGGCTCAGCGTCTTCGTCCACGGCCACGTGCAGGGCGTCGGGTTCCGCTGGTCGACGCGGTCGCGCGCGCGGCAACTGGGTCTGGTCGGCTATGCGGCGAACCTCGCCGACGGCCGCGTGCATGTCGTCGCCGAAGGACCCCGCCCCGACCTCGACGAACTGCTGTCCTACCTGCGCGGACCAGACACGCCCGGGCGCGTCGATACCGTCGTCGAGCGATTCGAACCGGCCCGGGGTGAACTGACCGGGTTCGTCGAGCGGTGAATGGGTAGTCTGTACCGTCGTGCATCTGAAATCCCTGACCCTGAAGGGGTTCAAGTCGTTTGCGTCGGCCACGACGCTGCGCTTCGAACCCGGGATCACCTGTGTGGTGGGTCCCAACGGGTCGGGGAAGAGCAACGTGGTGGACGCCCTCGCGTGGGTGATGGGGGAGCAGGGTGCCAAGACGCTGCGCGGCGGAAAGATGGAAGACGTCATCTTCGCGGGGACGTCGGGCCGGCCGCCGCTGGGCCGCGCCGAGGTCACGCTGACGATCGACAACTCCGACGGTGCGCTGCCGATCGACTACTCCGAGGTGTCCATCACGCGGCGCATGTTCCGCGACGGAGCCGGCGAGTACGAGATCAATGGCCAGTCCTGCCGTCTGATGGACGTGCAGGAGTTGCTGAGTGACTCCGGCATCGGGCGCGAAATGCACGTCATCGTCGGGCAGGGCCGCCTCGCCGCGATCCTCGAGTCCCGCCCGGAGGACCGTCGTGCCTTTATCGAGGAGGCCGCCGGCGTCCTCAAGCACCGCAAGCGCAAAGAGAAGGCCGTCCGCAAGCTCGACTCCATGCAGGCCAACCTCGCCCGGCTCACCGACCTCACCGGTGAACTGCGACGCCAGCTAAAGCCCCTCGGGCGCCAGGCCGAGGTCGCCCGCCGCGCGGCCACCGTCCAGGCCGACCTGCGTGACGCCCGACTACGCCTGGCGGCCGACGACCTCGTCGCACGCCGCGCCGACATGGCCGAACAGTCGGCGCTCGAGGACACCATCCGCGCCCAGCAGACCCAGGTCGCCACGGCACTCGACGCCGCGTCGGCCGAATTGGCCCGACGCGAGGAGGCGCTGGCCCAGATCGAACCGGCCGCCCATACCGCCGGGCAGGGATGGTTCCGGCTGTCGGCGCTGGCCGAGCGGGTCGACGCGACGATCCGCGTCGCCTCAGAGCGCGGCAAGCACCTGGCGACACCGACGACGGTCGCGAGCGGTCCCGACCCCGATGACCTCGAGGAACAGGCGGTCCGTGCGGCCGAACTGGAAGCCCAGCTCGCCGCGGCAGTCGAGCAGGCCGGCGCTGCACTGGAAGAGGTCAAGGCCCGACTGACCACCGCCGAGGAACACGCCACCGCAGTTGAGCGCGCCCACGCGGCCGCCGTCGCCGCAGTCGCCGACCGCCGTGAGGGACTGGCACGGCTCGAGGGCGAGGTCGCGAACTTGAGGACGCGAGCCGATTCCGTCGACGCCGAGACCGCGCGTCTGACGACGGCGATCGAGGCCGCGGTCGAGCGGGCGGAGAAGGCCCAGGCCGGGATGGATGCGGTCGCCGCGTCGGTCGCCGAGATGGAGTCGGCCGAGCAGGGGCTCGACGAGCACCACGAGCGGTGTACGGCCGCTGCCGCCTCCGCTGACGAGCGGGTCGAAACCCTCCGTGCCGCTGAGCGCGAAGCGGAACAGAAGATCGCCTCCCTGACCGCGCGCATTGAGGCGCTGGCCGTCGGCCTGGAGCGCAACGACGGCGGGGCCTGGCTGCTGGAGCACGCCGCCGACGGGCTACTCGCTCCGGTATCCGACCTGCTGACCGTCGAGGCGGGGTTCGAGCCGGCTGTCGCCGGTGCGCTCGGCCCTGCCGCTGATGCCATCGCCACCGTGGACGCACTGGCCGCTGCACGTGCCGTCGCCGCGCTGAAAGACGGCGACGGTGGTCGTGCCGCGCTATTGGTCGGCGGGCTGCGCGCACTGCCCGCACCGGGTGGGGCGTCGCTGCCTGCTGGAGCACGGTGGGCGCGTGCGGTCGTCACCTGCCCGCCGTCGATCCGCGGGGCCGTGGACACCCTTCTGCACGACGTCGTCGTCCTGGGCACTGATGTGGCCGACGCCGCCGCGGTTGGCAGTGCCCTCGTAGCGCAGCATCCGGACCTGACCGTCGTGACCGCCGATGGTGACCGGATCGCCGCGGCCGCCGTCGAGGGCGGCTCGGCGCGGCGCACCTCCAGCCTGGAGGTGCAGTCGGCGATCGACGCGGCGACCACCGAACTCGCCCACGCCAACCGCACCGCCGAGGAAGTCGGCGCGGCCTTGGCCGGTGCGCTCACCGAGCAAGCCGACCGCAGCGAGGCGGCCGACGAGGCGCTCGCGGCGTTGCACGAGTCGGATTCATCGCTGGGCGCCGCCTACGAGCACCTGGCCCGCCTCGGCCAGGACATCCGCGCGGCACACGATGAGAGCGAACGCCTGACCCGTCAGCGCCAGCTTGCCGAGGAGGGCCACGCCGACACCGTCGCGAAGCTCGCGGCGTTGGCCGAACGACTGCGCGTGGCCCGTGAGGAGCCCACGGCCGACGGTGCCGCCGCGGCGGTCGACGACGGTACGCGCGAGGAGGCCGGTCGGGCCGTCGCAGCGGTCCGTACCGAGGAGGTAGAGGCGCGGTTGGCGTTGCGCACCGCAGAGGAGCGGCTCGCATCCTCGCGCGGGCGTGCCGATTCGCTTCGGCGCACCGCGCGGGCCGAGCGTGAGGCGCGCGAACGTGCCCGTCGTGCCGATGCCGCCCGGCGTCATGCCGCGACCGTCGCCGCCGCCGTCGCCGAGTCCGGTGCGCGCGTCGCGGAGCGCCTGGCTACCGCAGTCGAGGCCGCGCAGGCGGCCCGCGATCACCTCGACGAGGTTCGGACCGGTCATACCGCGGGCGTGGCTGAACTCAAGACGCAGGTCGGCCAGCTGACCGCCCAGCTCGACGGCCTGCGTGACGCGGTGCACCGCGACGAGATGGCAAAAGCGCAGGCGGCCATGCGCATCGAGCAGCTCGAGGAGCAGATCGCCGAGCAGTTCGCGATCAACCCCGAGGACCTGATCGCCGAGTACGGTCCCGACGTGCCGATGCCGCCGTCAGCACTCGAACTCTCCGAGTACGAAGACGCCAAGGCGCGCGGCGAACTCGTCGTCGCACCGGCACCGATGCCGTACGACCGAGCCACCCAGGAGCGGCGCGCCAAGCAGGCCCAGCGCGACCTCAACACCCTCGGCAAGGTGAACCCGCTGGCGCTGGAGGAGTTCGCCGCGCTGGAGGAGCGCTACTCGTTCCTCTCGGCCCAGCTGGAGGACGTGAAGGCGGCCCGCGCCGACCTCCTGCAGGTCGTCGATGATGTCGACGCGCGCATCCTCGAGGTTTTCACGCAGGCGTACGCCGACGTCGAGCGCGAGTTCGCCGAAGTCTTCGGCCGACTGTTCCCCGGCGGTGAGGGGCGCCTCGTGTTGACCGATCCGTCGGACATGCTGACGACCGGCGTCGAGGTGGAGGCCCGTCCGCCCGGGAAGAAGGTCAAGCGGCTGTCGCTGCTCTCGGGCGGGGAGAAGTCGTTGACCGCCGTCGCGATGCTGGTGGCGATCTTCCGTGCCCGGCCGTCGCCGTTCTACGTGATGGACGAGGTCGAGGCCGCGCTGGACGACACGAACCTGCAGCGGCTGATCGGCCTGTTCGAGCAGCTGCGCGAGCGCTCCCAGCTGATCGTCATCACCCACCAGAAGCCGACGATGGAAGTCGCCGATGCGCTCTACGGTGTCAGTATGCGCGGCGACGGGATCACCCAGGTGATCTCGCAGCGCCTGCGCGGCCAGAATCTCATCACCACCGGCTCGGCGACCGCCGGCGACTAGGGGACGACTGTGGAAACTCCGATCATCATCGCGATTGTCGCTGTGCTCGTGCTGGCGGCGCTCGTCGCCGTCGGCCTGGTGCTGGCCCGCCGTCGCCGCGTCTCGCTCGGCGCGAAGCAGGACAAGGCCATCGAGCAGGCAGACAAGGGCGGCTACCAGACGAAGGCGGGCTTCGACTTCAGTCAGGGCGGCGGCGACACGGCAACCCTGGAACGCGAACCCGTCCCCGCTCCGACGCCGACCGAGCCCGAATCCACGCCGACCGAGCCCGAAATCGCGCCGACCGAGC
>CAZVVS010000112.1:0-13393 GCA_964630585.1 uncultured Gordonia sp. | reverse complement strand
GAGGACGGCTCGAGGTAATAGGGCTTGTCGAAGTAGATCGGATCGACCTGATCGGCGGGCACGAACTCGAGGATGGAGATCTCCGGGCTGCCGGTGACCGGCAGCGTCGCGAGGTCGTCTTTCGTCAGGACCACGGTCTGACCGTCGTCGGACTCGTACGCGTTGGCGATGTTGCTGAACTCGACCTCGGTGTCGGTGCCCTCCCGCACCCGCTTGTAGCGGATCCGTGTGCCGTCCTTGGAGTCGACCTGGTGCGATTTGCGGTCGTGGCTCTCCGTGGCCGAGTACGCCTTGACGGGCACATTGACCAGGCCAAAGCTCAGATCACCATTCCAGATCGAGCGCATGACGCCAATTGTGCCACTGCGGGTGCCGAATACGGCAGGTTGAGACAATGGTGTGACCGGTCGCCGTGACCGGCGGCAGCGGAGGGAGGTGGTGCGCGTGGCCGACAGCGGAGTGCTCGACGTCGACGGCCGGGCCATCAGCGTCACCAACCTCGACAAGGTCCTCTATCCGGAGATCGGGACTCGCAAGTTCGAGGTCATCGACTACTACACGCGGATCGCCGATGCGATGCTGCCACATTTGCGGCGGCGGATCGTGACCCGCAAACGGTGGCCATCGGGCGTCGATGCGGCGCCGTTCTTCGAGAAGAACCTCCCGGCGGGTTCGCCGGACTGGCTGGACCGCTACACCGTCGGGCACTCCAAGCGAGCCATCGTCTATCCCGTCATCACCGACCGTGCCGATCTCGTCTGGATGGCACAGATGGCGGCGCTGGAACTGCACGTGCCGCAGTGGCGGATCGACGGCGGGCCGGGCCAGGAAGGGCTGGCCAATCGGATCATCTTCGATCTCGACCCAGGCCCCGGCGTGCCGTTGACGCAGTGCGCGCAGATCGCGATCCTCATCCGTGACGTCCTCGCCGGCGCCGGACTGCGGTCGTGGCCGGTGACCAGCGGCGGCAAGGGCATCCACGTGTACGCGCGCATCGACCCGCCGGTGAGTCCCGATTCGGCGCGCGCGGTCGCCCGCGAGCTCGCCGAGAGCCTCTCCGCCGCACACCCCGACGCGATCACCGCGACGATGACCAAGGCCGTGCGCGAAGACCGCGTCTTCCTCGACTGGAGTCAGAACAGCGGATCCAAGACGACGCTCGCACCGTACTCGTTGCGCGGTCGCGTACAGCCGTGGGTCGCCGCGCCGCGCACGTGGGAGGAACTCGTCGACGCCGATCTGGCGCAACTGACGCTGCACGAGGTGCTCGAGCGGGTCGAAGCCGACGGGGACCTGTTGGCCGGGCTCGATGACGATCGGCGATCGGGCGCCACCGAGGCCCATGGGTGGAAGAGTGCCGACGAGCGCAGCGAGGAGGCGTATCGAGACCCCGACCCCGTCGTCGACCTCGGGGAGTACCGGCGCAAGCGCACCCCCGGTCGCACGCCCGAACCCGCCGTCGACGTGGATGAAATCGTCTCCGCCGATGACGCCGAGCCGACCCCACGGCCGGTCGGCCCCATCTTCGTGATCCAGGAGCACCACGCGCGGCGGCTGCACTACGACTTCCGCCTCGAGCACGACGGGGTGCTCGTCAGCTGGGCGGTGCCCAAGAACCTCCCTGACGACCCGACACAGAACCGCCTGGCCATCCGCACCGAGGACCACCCGATGCAGTACGCGGGCTTCTCCGGCGACATCCCCAAGGGCGAGTACGGGGGCGGTCACGTCGAGATCTGGGACACCGGCACTTTCACCGTCGAGAAGTGGCGCGACGACGAGATCATCGTCGTGCTGCACGGCGACCGCGTCCATGGCCGCTATGCGCTGATCCGGACGGGGAAGGCGCAGGGGAACCAGAATTGGTTGGTGCATCTCATGGCCGACGAGCCGCGGCCGCTGCTGCCTGACTCGTTGCGCGATCCGCGGCCGATGTTGGCCACCGACGAGAAGATCGACAACCTCGACGACTCGTGGGCCTTCGAAGGCAAATGGGACGGCTACCGGATCATCGCCCGATACGTCGACGGGCGGCTGCGCCTGTCGTCGCGCTCGGGCATCGACATGACCGCAGATTTTCCGGAGTTGGCCGAGCTCTCCGAGGCGCTCGGCCTGCTCGACGTCGTCCTAGATGGTGAGGTCGTCGCGCTCGACTCGACGGGGCGCACCAATTTCACGCTGTTGAGTTCGCGTCGCCACACCGACGAGCCGTACCGCCTCAAGTTGTTCCTCTTCGACATCCTGGCGCTGGCCGGTAAGTCGCTTCTGTCGACGCCGTGGGAGCAGCGCCGCGCTCTCCTCGAGGAATTGGCGCCGCTGGTGCGCCGCTGCCAGCACGTCGAGATCCCTCCGCTGCTGCCCGGTCCGGGCGCGGCGGCGGTCGCCTCCAGCCGCGAGCACGGTTATGAAGGCGTCGTCGCCAAGCGCCGCAGCTCGACCTACCAGCAGGGTCGTCGGGCCAATACGTGGCTCAAGCACAAGAACTGGTCCGACATCGAGGTCGTCGTCGGTGGTTGGCGGCCGGGCCGCGGTACGCGGGCGGGCACGATCGGCTCATTGCTCGTGGGTCTACCCGAGGAGACCGGTCTGCGCTACGTTGGCCGCGTGGGCACCGGCTTCACCGACGCAGCGCTGAAATCCCTTGCGGCAGAACTGAAACCATTGACAATCAGCCGCAGTCCCTTCCTCGACAAGATCGATGCGCCGGTCGCTTCGAGCGCCACGTGGGTGCTGCCGAAGATCGTCGGAGAGGTGCAGTTCCTAGACTGGACGTCGACCGGGCACCTCCGCCACCCCAGTTGGCGGGGGATCCGACGCGACAAGCTGCCCGGGGACCTGTAGGAGGAGGCGCAAACCGATGTTCGTGATCGCCCAGCTCTCCGACCTGCATGTCAACGGCACGCACCGCAATCGCGCGCGCATCGAGGCCGCATTCGACTACGTGAACTCCCGGGCCGACGGCATCGACGCGCTACTCGTCACCGGCGACCTCACCGACCACGGCAGCGCCGAGGAGATGCTCGAGGCGCGCAAGCTGATCGCCAGTCCCCTGCCGACGCTGATCACCATCGGCAACCACGATGCGCGGCCCACCTTCAACGAGGTGTTCCGGCCCGGGACCGACCCCACCGCACCGGCCAACGAGGCACTGACCATCGACGGCGTGACTCTGCTGTCGGCGGACAGCTCACTGCCCGGTGAGCGCCGCGGTTTCCTCGACGACCAGACGGTCGTCTGGTTGGACACGGCGTTGGCCGGTGCCGACGGGCACGCGGTCGTGGCCTTCCACCACCCGCCGAGCACGCTGGGCATGCCGATGATGGACTCGATCATGATGTCGGATCCGGAGCGCCTCGGCGCCCTCGTCGACTCCCATCCCGCTATCGCAGCCCTGGTTTGCGGGCACGCGCACTCTGCCGCGGTGACAACCTTTTACGGGCGCCCGCTGTGCCTGGCGCCGGGTGTCGCGTCGACGTTGAACCTGCCGTTCGAGGGCAGCGCAGTGATCAACCGCGACCAACCCGCGGGCGTGGCCTTCCACATGCTCGACGACGATGGCCGACTGATTACGCACTACCGGACCATCCCCGGCACCTGAGCAGAGCTACTTGCTCGAACCGCCCTTGACCAGCTCCTGGAAGAACCGGCCGGCGAGGTCACCGATGAGACCGGGACCGGTGTCGGGCAGCATGTCGGCTGCGGTCTTCGTCACGGGGATCTTGGCCGAGCGGGTGGCCTCGTAGCGGATGCCGGCCACGCTCGTCCCCGTCAGCGGCTTGAGGAAGCGGCTCAGGTTCGTCGAGGTGGTCACGGCCGCGACGACCTTGGTCCCCGCGCCGGCGAAGTTCGCCGCTCCGCGTCGGATGTGGTCGGGCGAGGTGACCAGCACGGCCTCCGAGATGCCACGAGCCCTCAGCAACTCCGTGGTGTTCTGCGCGTTGGAGACGGTGGAGTCCGACTTGTCCTCGGTGGTGATTCGCGAGTCCTCGAGCCCCTTGCCGACGAGCCACTTCTTCATGGCGGCCGCCTCGGTGATCCCCTTCTTCGGGACGCCGCCGGTCACGAAGACCGGCGCGGTCGGGGATGCCTTGGCCTGGGCGAGACCGGCCTCCAGGCGCTTGACGAGCTCGGGGGCCATCGTGCCGTTGGGACGCAGCCCGTACCCGAGGATCACGATCGCCGCGTTCGTCGGCGTGACGACCGGCGACGTCGACGGCACGATCGCGGCGGCCGCGGTCACCCCGTCGATCAGCCCGCGGATCTGGGTTGCCACACTCGCCCGCACCGAGGTGAGCTTGGTCAACGCCGCGTCGCGGGTCGCGGCATCCGACTCCTGGTCAGCCCACACCGCTTGCAAAGCCAGCGCGTCGGGGTCGTTGGCGGTGACGGCGAGCATGCTCTTGATGTCGGCGAGTCCACCGGGGATGTCGCGCGCGGCGAACTTCTTCTGCGCGCTGTTGTACAGCCCGGGCGCATCGACGGCATCGGCGGTGCGCACGATGGTCGGCGAGCCGGTGGGCAGCGTCGCAAGTCCGATACCGCCACCCACGCCGACGGCCAACGCTGCCATCGCCGCAGCAACGCGCACTTTAACACCAGTCACTTTAATCACACGCGTAACCATAGGCGGGCAGTGCTACGCCGACGGTTCGGTCCGATATCGGTACGGCAACAACAGCCGCACCGAACAACTTGCGCTCTTGATCGGAAACCGATCAAAGCCACTAACTGATCAACCGGGCGATTACCGCGGCGGCACCCAGGCCCAGCGCGCCTGGAATCGTGAGCAGCGCATAGTCCTTATCCGTCCGTTCCAGCTCGGCGAGCGCATCGGTAAGCAGCATTCCGCCGCTGGCTCCCAGGGGATGACCGGTGGCAACGGACCCGCCGTGGGGATTGACGATCGCGGGATCGAGCCCCAGTTCTCCAGTGAGCAGCAGTGGAGACACCGCGAAGGACTCGTTGGCCTCGACGACGGCGAGATCCCCCGGCGTCAGCCCGCTGTGCCGCAGCGCCGAGTGCGCCGCGGTCACTGTCGCGGTCAGGCGCGGCGAGCGGACTGCCGACTGGGTCACCGCGAGGAGGAGGCCGCGCGGCGGGCCCAGATACTCCGCCGCTGCGGCGGACCCCAGGACGATCGCCGACGCACCGTCGGCCAACTGCGGGGCGGTGGCCATGGAATGCAGGCCGCCCTCTGGACGGACCGCGCCGGACAGGCGATCGAGCACGCCGGGCCACGACGGATCGTCGCCGAAGAGTGCGGGCAGCGCGGCGAACCCTTCGACGGTCACATCGGCCCGCGCACCCTCATCGCGCGACAGGATGGTCTCGCCATCCATCACCACGGGGATCACCGACGACGACTCGGGTTTCGCGCACGCCCGACGATGAGACTCGACGGCGAAGGCGTCCAACTCCTCGCGGGTGAAGCCTGCCTCGGCTGCGGTGAGGTCGGCCGAGACGCCGATCGTGACGTACCCGGTGCGGTCGCGGTACTCACCGTCCACCGCGAAGGCCGGGGCATCGGCCAGCATCGGTACACGTGACATTGATTCGACACCGCCGGCCACCACCACGTCGTTCATGCCGGACCCGATGCGGGCCGCGGCCGAACCGATCGCATCGAACCCCGAGCAGCACAGCCGACTCACGGTTCCGCCGGGCACAGTGTCGGGCCACTGCGCCCACAGCACGGCGGCCCGGGCGACGTCGCCGGCCTGCTCGCCGAAGGCGGTGCTGGTCCCGATGATCACGTCCTCCACGCGCTCGGCGTCAAGGCCACGCTCGGCCAGGGCGCGCAGCAGCCCTCCGAGCAATTCGTACGACGGCACCGGGGCCAGGGTGCCGCCGCCGCGCCGGACCCGACCCTTCGGGGTCCGGACCGCGTCGTAGATGTAAACGTCGACGGCGAACTGGGACGTCTCCTTCCCACTCACTTGCGCAGCTCTCGCTTGAGGATCTTCCCGACCTCGTTGCGCGGCAGCACGTCGCGGATCTCCAAGTGCTCCGGGAGCTTGAAGGAAGCGATTTTCTTGGCCCGCAGGAACCCGTTGAGGTCCTCCAGGGTCAGCTCGGCACCGGGGCGCGGCACGACCACCGCCGCCACCCGTTCACCCATCTGCTCGTCGGCGTAACCGACCACCGCGACCTCGGCCACCGCGGGATGCTCGGAGATCAGCGCCTCGACCTCCGCCGGGGCGATGTTCATCCCCCCGCGGATCACGAGGTCCTTGCACCGGTCGACGTAGCGCAGAAACTGGTTGCGGTCACCGGCAATCTCGAACATGTCGCCGGAGCGCAGCATCCCCTCGTCGTCGAAAGGCGACGCCAGCCGGTCGCCGTGCAGGTAACCGGGGAACACGCCCGGTCCGCCGACCCGCAGCTCACCGGGGATCCCGGGCTCGGTGATCTCGGCGCCGGTGGCCAAGTCGACGAGCTTGATCCGCACGCGCTCGGTGATCCGCCCGGACCATTCCACTCCCGGCGCCCCGTAGCGGGGGAAGAAGCGCGCACGGTCGTCGGGGTCGGGGAAGTCCTCCGGCGAGGACAGAAGTGCCACGCCCTCGTTGGACCCGAAGAAGTTGATGACCGACAGCCCCATCTTCTGCTGCCAGCCGCGGACCATCGCCGGTTGCAGCGGCGCCGACCCCGAACCGACGCGGGTCAGGCTCGACAGGTCCACCTTCGCGAGCAACTCTTCGTTGTTCAGCAGCTGCCACAACAGTGCGGGCGGTACCAGCGTGTAGGTGGGCCGCTCGACGGCGATCTGCATGAAGAAGGTCTGCGGATCGAAGGGGTGGTGCTGCACCAGCGTCGCGCCCTGCAAGAGCCAGGGCAGCAGCATGCCGTTGATCCCGGCCATGTTGATCATCGGGAACGGGTTCAACAGGACATCGGCGTCGGTGATGGCCGGTCCGTCGATTGGCCCCGGGGAGAAGCCGATCCAGTCGTAGTGGGCGCGGCGCACGCCCTTCGGCTTGCCCTCGGTGCCCGACGTCCAGCAGATCGTCGCCGCGTCGTTCGGCTCGCCCGGGTCCGCCGCCACTGTGGCCGCCACCCGTTGCGCTTCCTCCTCGGTCGCGGCCCGGGGCTCCCAGTGGGCGTCGGCCGTCCCGTTGTCCTCCGACGGATCACCGAACGTCACGACCGTCTCAAGACTCGGGATCTGATCGCGTACCGCCATGACCTCTGCGGCCGGACGCCGGTCGCCGAAGGAGCCCACAGTGATGAACGTGACGAACGACGCCGACGCGGCCATCTCGACGACCTCGCGCTCGCGGTATTGCATCGCCAGCGGCGAGACCGCGGCACCCAACCGCCATGCCGCCAGGTAGACCTCGAGGAGTTCGATCGAGTTGGGCAACTGCATCCCGACGACGTCGCCGCGCCCCACGCCCGCCTCGCTCAGGCGCGCGGCAAGCGCGGTGACCTCCGCATCGAGCTCATTCCAGGTGAGCCGGCGCGGCGGCGAGCCGACCAGCGCCTCACGGTTGGCGGGGTCGACGACGGAGAGCCGGTCCCCCTGCTGTGCCACCTGCCGTCGGAAGGCGTCGTCGAGGGTGTCGGTGCTCCACCAGCCCTTCGCCAGGTAGTCGTCGATGCGCGACTGGGGGTGCAGCCCGCGGGTTTCGGAGTTGCTCACAGTGCCACCGCCTCTGCTGCCGTGTCGGTCTGGCGCCACCGGCGGATGTCGCTACCCGGGGCCCAGGTGGAGTGGGTCCCGCTGGAGATGCGCTCGGGGAGTCGCAGTTTGCACACCGGGCCGTCGGAGACGCGTGCAGCGTCGAGGACCACGCAGTAGGAGGCGTCGTCGTTCATGTCCGTCGTCAGGGTGACGAGATAGCCGTCGTCCTCGGATGTGCTTCCGACACGCGGGGCCATCTGGGTCTCGCTGCCGTACACCCCGTCGGGAAGTCGGTAGTGGTCGGTGTCCCCGGTGTGTAGATCGTGGCGGACGATCCCGTTGAACAGGAACCACCCGTCGACACCCGACGCCGCGTAGATATAGCGGTTGGGTTTTCCGCTGTAGTCGTCGTTGATCGTTCCGAATTCGGTGATCTGGTCCGACAGCACCTCTTCACGCACCGCGCCGGTCTTGAGGTTCAACCGCCACCGATGCAGACGGCACTGCATGTGGTCGAGCGCCAGGAAGCGGAACGCGCGGCGCCACTTGTCGGTGATGCCCTGGTCCGACGGTTCGGGCGCCCCCTGGAAGAAGCCTTCGAGCACGATCTCGTCGCCGTCCTCGTAGGCATTGGGGAAGTGCAGGACGAACGTGGGGTCGGCTTCAAACCAACGGATGTCCTCGGTGCTGCCCCGTCGGGGGATCACCGCGAAGCGCGACGGGATGTGCGGGTGGAAGCGGGGGTGGTGGATGCCCTTGCGCAGGAGGTCCTCGTCCCAGAACAGCGGGAAGTCGTTGAGAATGACGTAGTTCTCGGTGAACGCCATGTCGTGGGGCAGGCGCGGACCGGGCAGCGGCACGTCGATGTAGTGCACGAGGTCGTTGCTCTCGTCGACGACGCCGTACTTCATGTACGGCGCCTCCTTGCTGTAGTTGAAGAACAGCAGCTCACCGGTTTTCGCGTCGACCTTGGGGTGGGCCGACACACCCAGGTGGTAGGGGAAGGCGCCGTTGAAGTCCTCTTTGCCGAGGGTCTGCGCGCTGCAGGGGTCCAAACGGTACATGTCGCCGCACATCCAGAACGACGTGAGTGCGGTGCCGCGGTGCAGGATGACGTCGGTGCTCGACCCATCCTTCATGCGTCGCCGCGATCCCCAGCCGTCTTCGCGGATCGCCCATTCGGGCATTTCCGAACAGCCTGCCCACAACGCCTTGCCCGCCTCGTTCTCGGCGAGGAGGCCGTCGGTGCGCACGAACCGGTTGCGGTAGAAGGCGCTGCCGTCGCGGAAGCCGACGACGTGGATCATCCCGTCGCCGTCGAAGGGGTGGTAGTTCTTCGCCGCCGGGTGCAGCGGGTTCTCGGTGTTGCGCAGGTACAGCCCGTCGAGGTCTTTGGGGATCTCGCCCTCGACGACCTGCAGGTCGTCGGCCTGCCACTCGGTGGTCTGCGGACGCCACGGCCCCGTGCGATAGGGGTGGTCGTCGTCCTCGGGAAGAGTGGACAACAACCGGCCCACAACCTCGACATCCATCGCCTGTCTCCTTGCTTTGCGAGCGATCGGCTGGTTACTCTACGTGAGTTACTCTGTTAGTTGTAGCATAGATCACGAGGGTGCACGACCACCTTCGATTCGGACAGATCGATTCGGACAGAAAGAAGGGTGGACCATGCCCGAGCACGTCCACATCCTCGGCGGATACCAGACCGACTTCGCCCGCAACGTGACCAAGGAGGGCGGCGACCTCGCCACCCTGACCGACGAGGTCGTCACCGGAACACTCACCGAGGCAGGTGTCACCGCCGCCGACATCGAGGTGATCCACGTCGGCAACGCGTTCGGCCAGGTGTACACCGGCCAGGGCCACCTCGGAGCCATGCCCGCGACCATGCACCCCGAGCTCTGGGGCGTCCCGGCATCGCGCCACGAAGGCGCCTGCGCATCGGGATCCCTGGCGATCCTCGCCGCAATGAGTGATCTGGAATCGGGCCGCTACGACTGCGCGCTGGTAATCGGTGTCGAGCTGGAGAAGAACGTCCCCGGCGACGTCGGCGCGAAGAACATGGCCGGCGCCGGATGGCTCGGCCACGACGGCGAGGGTGCCACCTTCCTGTGGCCGCACACTTTCAGCCGCGTCGCCGAGGAATACGACGAGCGCTTCGGGCTGGATCCCAAACACCTGTGGGCGATCGCCGAGCTCAACATCCGCAACGCCCGCACCAACCCGCGCGCGCAGACCCGCGGATGGGCCCACGAGGACGCCTCGTTCACCGACGACCCCGACGCCAATCCCGTCGTCGAGGGCCGGATGCACAAGGCCGACTGCGGACCGCTGACCGACGGCGCCGCGGGCGTCGTCCTCGTGTCGGACCGCTGGCTCGCCGCCCATCCCGAGCACGCCACCGCGCGCTCGTCCATCCGCGGCTGGGGCCACCGCACCGCAGGCTTGGCGCTCGAGGAGAAGTTGGCCAAGAGCGCCGGCGACGGGCTGGTGTTCCCCCACGTCTCCGAGACCATCGGCGATGCGTTCAATCGCGCGGGCATCGCGTCGGTCGACGACCTCGACCTGATCGAGACGCACGACTGCTTCACCTCCACCGAGTACGTGGCGATCGACCACTTCGGGCTGACCGAGCCCGGGCAGAGCTGGAAGGCCGTCGAATCCGGTGAACTCGAGATCGGTGGGCGGGTTGCGATGAACCCCAGCGGTGGCCTTATCGGCGGTGGGCACCCCGTCGGCGCGACCGGGGTCCGGATGCTCCTCGACTGCCACCGGCAAGTGACCAAAGCGGCCGACGGCTATCAAGTTCCCGACGCCACGACCGCAGCAACCCTCAACATCGGTGGCAGCATGACCACCGTCGTCAGCTTTGTCGTGGGAGCCTGAAACACCGTGAACAGCACTTCTGCCCTTCTCGAGCGCCTGCGGCTGCCCGTCGTGGCCGCACCGATGTTCCTCGTCTCCGGGCCCGAGCTGGTTGCCGCGGCATGCGAGGCCGGCGTCGTGGGATCGTTCCCCACCCCCAACTGCCGCACCACTGCTCAGCTCGACGAGTGGATGGGCACGATCCGCGACCGAGTCGCCGCCAGCCCCGCCTCGGCCCCGTGGGCAGTCAACCTCGTCACGCACAGCACCAACACCCGACTGGCCGAGGACCTGCGCATCATCGAAGCCCACCGCCCCGACATCGTCATCACCGCACTCGGCTCGCCCAAGCCGGTCATGGAGGTGGTGAAGGGCTACGGCGGCACCGTCGTCGCCGATGTGGTGAATCTGAACCTCGCCTACAAGGCGGTAGAGGCCGGCGTCGATGGCCTGGCCTGCATCTGCACCGGCGCCGGCGGGCACACCGGTTACCTATCGCCCTTCGCCTTCATCAGCGCGGTGCGCCAGTTCTTCGACGGGATCGTCACCGTCGGCGGAGCGATCTCCGACGGTGCGAGCATCGCCGGAGCCGTCGCCGCGGGCGCCGACCTCGTCTACATGGGGACCCGATTCCTGGCCAGCCGGGAGAGCATGGCCCAACCCGCGTACAAGCAGATGGTCGTCGACTACGGCATCGACGATGTCGTCGTCAGCGACGGCATTACCGGCACCAACGCCTCGTGGCTGCGACCGAGCCTCGTCGACAACGGGTACGACCCGGACAACATGGCCTTCACCGGCAGTCGCCAGTACGACGCCGCCGGCGACGGTCCGTCGCGGTGGAAAGACGTGTGGGCCGCCGGGCAAGGACTGCAGACGATCGGCGCGGTGTCCAGCGTCGCCGAGATCGTCGACGAGCTCGCAGGCGAGTACGCCGTCGCGGTGGACCGCCTCACGACTCGTCGAGAGAGGGCACAGGAGAGCGCCTAGACTTGCCGAGGTGACGACCGGCCGACATTCGCCCACGCGTCTGGCGACCGGTGGCGACAACGCCATCGCGGTCACGCTGGGGATCCTGGGTGACGAATGGAACCTGTGGATCCTGCGTCACGCCATGGCCGACGCCCGCCGCTACGGCGACTGGATGGCGCACGGCTCGATCTCCAACTCCGTACTGTCAGCCCGCCTGGCCAGCCTCACCGAGTCCGGCCTCTTCGTGCAGGAGCAGTACAGCGAGCGGCCGGTCCGCTTCGAATACGTCCTCACGCCCCGGGGCCGTGCGGTGTGGCCGATCCTCATCGCGATGTGGGCCTGGGAGCAGGAGTGGGCCCCGGCGTCGGCGGCCCCGCTCCCGACGATGCACCACACCGCCTGCGGCCTCGACTTCGACCCCCGCCTGGGTTGCCGGTCGTGCGGAAACCCGGCCGATGCCCACGACGTCGTCGCCGCGTTCGGTCCCAGTGGCGACTGGTCGCGCAGCGTGCCGACATCGGTGGGCCGGCGCCGCTCGCAGACCGGGGTGCAACCCAGCGAGCTGTTGCCACACACAATGGAGCTGTTGGGAAACAGGTGGTCGGCGTCATTCCTGGGTGCCTTGTTCCTCGGGGCTCATCGCTTCCGCGACTTCGCCGAGCGGACCGGCGCGTCCCCGGCGATCGTCTCCGACCGCTTGCGCCGGTTCGTCGAGCTCGGAGTCGTCAAGACCCGCTCGAATGCCGAGCGGCCGGATTGGCGGACCTATCAGCTCACCCCGAAGGGCCTCGCCTTCTTCCCCGTGGTCATCCTGATGATCGCCTGGGGCCAGGACTGGTTCGAGGCACCAGAGGGTCCGGCGCTGGTGCTCACCCATACGACGTGCGGCGGCCCGTTCCATCCGGAACTACTCTGCGGCGCGTGCGGTCAACCGCTGACCGGTGCCAGCATCGGGATTCGCTAACCCGCACCGTCGCGCACCTGTCAGCTGAGCCGGTCGTCGACCCACCGGGTCGCCACCGCGAACCACTCCTGCGAGTTGCGGTGCAGGTGTTGCCCAGGTCGTAGAAGCGCGCCCGAACGCGGGTGTTGTAACCGGCCGGTCGGCCGACGAGCCACACTCATGCCGAGCGAGCCCATTTTCCCGCCGAGTGAGCCCGATTCGCCGCCGAGCGAGCCCATTCTCACGCCGAGTGGGCCCGCCTGGGCTCGGTCGACGTGAACTTGGGCTCGGTCGGCGCGGATTTGGGCTCGGTCGGCGACTAGAGGGCAGCGATGATGTCGCTGACGCGCTCCTTGGCGTCGCCGAAGAGCATCTGGGTGTTCTCGCGGAAGAACAGCGGGTTCTGCACACCCGCATAGCCCGCGGCCATCGAGCGCTTGAACACCACGACATCGCGCGCGTTCCACACCTCGAGCACCGGCATACCCGCGATGGGCGACGACGGATCCTCGGCGGCAGCCGGGTTGACCGTGTCGTTGGCACCGATCACGAGCACGACGTCGGTGTCGGCGAAGTCGTCGTTGATCTCGTCCATCTCCAGGACGATGTCGTAGGGCAGCTTCGCTTCGGCCAGCAACACGTTCATGTGCCCGGGCAGACGACCGGCGACGGGGTGGATGCCGAACCGTACGTTGATGCCGCGGGCCCGCAACTTCGCGGTCAGGTCGGCGACCGGATACTGCGCCTGCGCGACGGCCATTCCGTAGCCGGGGGTGATGACGACCGAGCTGGCGCCCTCCAGCAGTTCGGCGACGGCGTCGGCCTGGATTTCGCGGTGTTCGCCGTAGTCGGTGTCGTCGGCGGGCCCGGCCTCGATGCCGAAGCCGCCGGCGATCACCGAGAGGAAGGAGCGGTTCATCGCCTTGCACATGATGTAGGACAGGTAGGCACCCGATGACCCGACGAGCGCGCCCGTCACGATCAGCAGA
>CAZVVS010000111.1:0-13476 GCA_964630585.1 uncultured Gordonia sp. | reverse complement strand
CCACCACCGGCGACCCGGTCCCATACAAAGCCAACAAATCCGCCAACACCAACGGCCCGGACCAACCATCGATCACGATGTGATGGCTTGTCAGGATGAGCGCGTCGCCGTCTGGAAGGTGCGCCAGGATGAAGCGGACCAGCGGCGGATTCGCCAAGTCGAAGGGGGCAACGCGGTCAGCCTCGAAGAACCGCCGAAACTCCTCGTCGGGCGCCCCTGCATCCCTGAAGTCGACGACCTCGAAGGGCACCGGGCCCGGCTCGGGGACCACCGCTGCAACGGCACCGCTGCCGGTCCGCATATAGCCCGAGCGCAAGACCTCGTGCCGGGCGAGCACCCCTGCGGCGGCCGACCGCAACCGGTCGACGTCGACGCGGCCTTCGAGGTGCAGAACCGCCTGGGTCGAGTAGACGTCGATTCCCTCGCCGACGAGCTCGTGCTGGAAGTAGAAGCCCCGCTGCAACGGGGTCAGAGACCACACCTTGGCACCGGGGAACCGGCGGGCGAGGTCGTCGAGGTCGTCCTGCGTCAACGACGCACCGGGTACATCCGACGGGCTCAACCCGACGTCCCCGGCGTCGACCGCCGCGACAATGCCGTCGAGCTCGCTGATCCACCGCGACCCGAGATCGGCGACGTCGTCGGCGTTCAGGACGTCCGCGTCGTAGAAGAACGTCGCCACGAGTTCGCGGCCGGCGCTTCCCGATGCGGTGCCCACGTTGACGAGCAGGGTGTTGAGCGGACGCATCCGCCCGCTGACCGTGGGCGGCAGGTCCGGCGCGTCGCTGACCGGCAGCAGGACGTCGGTGAGATCGACCGGCGCCTCGTCGCGCTGCGAGCCGCCGCCAGCGCCGAGGAAGTTGAACGCGATGCTCGGCAGCGGTCGCCGCGACAGTTCCGTGTCGGCGCCGTAGCGCAGCGCACCGAAGCCTGCGCCGGCGTCGGGCTGGCCCGCCAACTCCTCCTTCGCGGCCTTCACCGCGTGGACGGGGCCGTCCGCCGGATCGACCAAGACCGGAGCGATCGTGGTGAACCAACCGACGGTACGCGTCAGGTCGGCCCGGCCGCCGCTGTGCCGCACGGCCGAGTCTTCGCGGCCGTGCCGCTCCACCTGGATCGAGATCGGTTGATCGTCGGCGATCTGGTTGTCGCGCTGGTAGCCGCGAACAGCTCGTGCCAGCGCCGCGAGCATGACCTCGGTGCTTCCGGTCCGGAAGGCATTGGGAACGTCGACGAGGACGGCCTCCGACGCCATGGCCGATACGCGGATCTGTACGGACTCCATGCTCATCGGCCTCCCTCCGGACTCATCGACGCCAGTGGCGTTGGCGTTTCGGGCAACCGGCCCAGCCAGTACTCGACCTCACCGGAGCGCTCCGGCGCCTCGGCTGCCACCGCGGTGAACCAGGCGCGCATCGAGGTAGTCTCGGGCCGCAATTGCAGCGGCGCGCCTTCACGAAGCTGACTCCAGGCGGTGGCCAGATCCTCGATAAGGATAGGCCACGACACCGCGTCCACTCCGAGGTGGTGGATCGCGAGGACGACCCGTCCGTCACCGTTCGCATCGCGCAACAGGACCGCCGCGATAAGCAGTCCGATCGTCGGATTCAGGTGGGCCAGCGCGTCGGCGTGCGCCACGCGGATGACCTCGTCGAACGCCGGAGTCCCGACCAGCACATCCCCGGTGGACCGGGCATCGGTCCAGGCCGCCTCAGCCGCCTCGACCGCGCCGGCGCGCAATGACGCAGTCGTGAAGTCCTGGTCGAGGACCGACGCCAGCGCGGGATGGTTGCCGACGACACCGGCCAGGACCGCGTCGAGTTCGGGCCGGCCGAAATCACGCGGCGCTGCCAGAACCACGGCCTGGGAGAAGTCGGCGTAGTCGCTGGGTCCATCGGAGAGCTCGACCATCCACGCGACGATCGGTGGCAGGGGCACGTCGCCCGCCGCCCCGTCGTCGGGTTCGGCCAGCAACGGCGTCGACGATTCCTGCTCGCCGGCGAGTGCCATCGCCCGCACGGTGCGGTGTTCGAAGGTCTCGCGCGGGGTCAGCGAGATGCCGATCGACTTGGCGGCCGACGCCAACTGGATCGACATGATCGAGTCGCCGCCCAGGGCGAAGAAGGACTCGGTGACCGACACCTCGTCGAGGCCGAGAAGCCCGCTGACGATGTCGGCAAGCGCGCGTTCGGCGTCGGTGGCCGGCGCGACGAACTCCTCCTCCGACGATTCGCCGGGTTTCGGGAGCGCGTCGCGGTCGAGCTTGCCCGTCGGGGTGAGCGGGAGCTCGGGGACCGCGATGAGCTGCGCCGGAACCATGTGTCGAGGCAGCCGCTCGGCGGCGTCGGCGGTGATCGCAGCGGTATCGAGCTCATCGGCGTCGATTCCCGGTTCGGCGACCAGATAACCCACCAGTCGCGTCGTACTCTTGTCCCCGACGCCGATGACCACTGCCTGTGCGACACCTGGCTGCTCGCCCAGCACCGCCTGGATCTCGCCGAGTTCGACTCGCTGGCCGTTGATCTTGATCTGGTGGTCCGAGCGGCCACCGAACTCGATGTCGCCGGCACTGTTGACCCGGACGATGTCGCCGGTCTTGTAGAGCCGCGACCCCGGTGCACCGAACGGGTTCGCGATGAAGCTCGTGGCGGTGAGCCCCGGTCGGCCGACATAGCCGCGCGCCAGACCGGCGGCCTCCACGTACAGCTCGCCGAGGACGCCGGGCGGGACCTCGTGCAGGCGGGTGTCGAGGACACGCGTGGTGAAGCCCACCACTCCACGACCGATCGTGATCGGCTTGCCGGGCAGGAGCCGGGCCCGGGTCGACAGGACCGTCGCCTCCGTCGGCCCATAGCTGTTGAACACGCGTCGCCCACGCGTCGCCCAGCGCTCCACCAGTTCCGGCGGACATGCCTCGCCGGCGGGGCTGAGGTTCCGCACCGTCTCCGCGCGCGCCGGATCGAGCGAGGCCAGGACTGACGGCGTGACCATCATGTCGGTGATCTCGCCGGCCTCGATCACCGCGTCGAGGGCCGTGCCGGCGTAGTCGTCGGGTGGCGCGATCACCAGCGTGTGCCCGGCGGTGAGTGCGCACAGCAGCTCGTAGACCGACGCGTCGAAGCTCGGGGATGCGACGGCCAGCACGCGCGTATCGGGGTCGTCGTAGCGGGAGCCGGTGATCGCTTGGGTCGTGGCGACCAGATCGGCCAGGCCCGAGTTGCTGACGGCGACGGCCTTGGGCTTGCCGGTCGAGCCGGAAGTGTAAATCAGGTAGGCCAGGGTGGTGAGCGTGACCGAGCCGAGGCGCTCCTCGTCGCGGATGGGCCCGTCGTCGACGGGCGCGGATTCCAATTCCGACAGACTCAGCCAGTCGACCGCGCCGCCCAGCTCGTCGCCCGCCGTGATGCCGAGGAGCGCCTCGCTGTCTTCGAGCATGAACCCCACGCGCTCGGCCGGATAGGCGGGGTCGACCGGCACGTAGGCGCCGCCCGACTTGATGACGCCCCACACTGCGATGACGAAATCGATCGAGCGGCGAATACCGATGGCGACGACGACCTCGGGACCGACGCCGCGGTCGATGAGGGCGCGAGCCACCCGGTTGCTCCGGGCCTCGAACTCCGCGTAGGTGAGTTGCTCGTCGCCGCAGATGAGGGCGGGGTGCGTGGGGTCGAGGTCGCGGTGGGCGAGGATGTCGACCAGTGTCCCCGTCTCAGTGGTGCCACCCGCCGGGGCGACCGTCCGGTCCGGCGGTGCGGCGGCAGACGAGACGGCGGCAGACGGGACGGCGGCAGACGAGACGGCGGCGGGCACGGGAGCGCTCGCAGAACCGACGATGTCGATGTCGCCAACGGCGATCGCCGGATCGGCGATCGCCGCGGTCGCGATCCGCTGCCACACCTCGCCGAAGCGCTCGACGGTAGCCGCATCGAAGAGAGCTGTCGCGTACGACACATCGATGTGCGGATCGTCGCCGAGGACGACGGTGAACGTGAGGTCGACCTTCTCCTCGTCGACGTCGACGGGCAGTGGTTCGGCGACGATGCCGGCCGCGGCGAGTTCGGCGTTCTCCGTGTCGACGGTGTTGACCGCAAGGATGATCTGGAAAAGCGGCGAATGGCTCAGGCTGCGATCGGGGGCCAGCGTCTGCACCAGCTGCTCGAAGCTGACGTCGGCGTTGGCGAAGGCGTCGATGTCGACGCGACGCACCTCGCCCAATAGTTCGGCAACCGACATCCCAGCGGCGACAGGGGTGCGCAGCACCAGCGTGTTGACGAACATGCCGATGAGCTCGTGCAGCGCCGCGTCGGTGCGCCCGTCGATGGGTGTGCCGAGGACGACGTCGGTCGTCGCGGCCAAGCGCGCGACGAGGACGGCCACGAGCGCGTGGTGCAGCATGAACGTCGTGACGCCGTGCTCACGGGCCAGCTCGGCGAGTCCGGCGGTGGTCTCCGGGGAGATCGGGAAGCGGATGCGGGCACCGGTCGGATCGGCCTCCACGGGCCGCGGCCGGTCCATCGGCAGGTCGGTAACGGCGGGCAGGTCTTCGAGCTGCGAGAGCCAGTACGCGAACTGGCGGCCCAGCGGCGAGTCGGGATCGTCGGTATCCCCCAGCTCGGCGAGCTGCCACATCGCGTAGTCGGCGTACTGCACCGGCAGCGCGGGTTGCCCGGTCTGCGCGTAGGCCGCGATCAGGTCGCGGACGAACAGCGGGCCCGAGCCGCCGTCGAAGGCGATGTGGTGGGCGATGATCAGCAGATCGGTCGTGCCCTCGCCGGTGTTGTCGTACCAGTACGCCCGAATCGGCAATTCAGTGCTGACGTCGAAGGGCCGCACGGCCGCGGCGGTCAGTGCCGCAAACGAATCGGCCTGCACCCAGTCCAGGAGCCCGACCGCCTGCTCGGCCGATAGAACCTCCTGCCTCGGCCCACTGAGATCGGTCGACGGATAACGGGTACGCAGGATCTCGTGGCGGTCGAGGACGTCGCCGAGCGCTGCGCGCAGCCGCGCGATCTCGACGTCGCCGCGCAGGCGCACCGAGATCGTGATGTTGTAGGCCGGCGACGACGGGTCGAACTGGTTGATGAACCACATTCGTCGCTGCACCGACGACAACGGGATGCGTTCGGGCCGCTCCCGTGCGACAAGTGGGGCGCGGCGCGGACCGCCACCGCTGTGGGCGGCAAGGTCCCGCACGGTCGGTCCGTCGAACACGTCGCGGATCGTGATGTCGGTCTGCAATGCGTCACCGACCCGTGCGGCCAGGCGCGTGGCCGATAGGGAGTTGCCGCCCAGATCGAAGAACGAATCGGTGACGCCGACCTGGTCGAGGCCCAACACCTCGGCGAACACCTCGGCCACCACGACCTCGGCATCGGACTCCGGCGCGATGAACTCCCCGATCGCGGCCAGTACCGGCGCCGGCAACGCCGCCGTGTCCAACTTGCCCACCGGCGTCAACGGCAACCTGTCGAGCACCGCCAACGCCGCGGGCACCATGTATCCGGGCAGCTTCGCGGCGACGGCCGCCCGCACCACATCCAGATTCAGCACCGCCCCGTCTTCGGGCACCAGGTAACCGGCCAATGCCGCAATCACGCCCACGCCCGACCCGGCAATGCCGCCGGCCTCGTCGACTCCCACGACGACCGCGCTGCTCACCCCGGGCACCCCGGCCAACACCGCCTGGACCTCACCCAACTCGATTCGCAGCCCCCGCAGCTTCACCTGGTCATCGCTACGACCCACGTAGTCGACGACCGGGGTGCCGTCGACCCGGCGCACCCACCGGACCACGTCGCCGGTGCGATACATCCGCTCCCCGGCCACGCCGTACGGGTAGGCCACAAACCGTTCTGCAGTCAACCCGGACCGATCCAGATAACCGCGACTGACACCCGGCCCGGCAACGTACAGCTCACCGGCGACCCCGAACGGAACCGGCTGCAACCGGTCGTCGAGCACGACCAACGCGATTCCCGCAATCGGCGGCCCAAGCACCACCGGGCCAACGGAATCGGTCATCGGCGCCGAGATGGTCACACCGATCGTCGTCTCCGTGGGTCCGTACAGATTCTGCAACCGCACGTGCGGCGCCCACTGCGCGACCAACGACGCCGGCACCGCCTCACCACCGGCGGCCAGCGACACCACGTCGGGCAACTCGGCAGGGTCCAGGCTCGCCAACACCGACGGCGTCAGGAACCCGTGCTGGACCCGCTGCGCAACCATCCACTCCTGCAGCGGCGCCCCGCCGACCGCGTCGGCCGGCCGATACGCGATCGTGCCGCGCACGGCGACCGCCATCAGGTACTCCAACACCGACGCGTCGAAACTCGGCGAGGCGAAACCCAAGACCCGCGCGCCACGTGCCACTTCGAGCACCGCGCACTCGGCAGCGGCGAAGTTCGCCAACCCCCGATGACTGACCTCCACCCCCTTGGGCCGACCCGTCGACCCCGACGTGTAGATCACGTACGCCGTGTTGTCGACACCCACCGGACGGACCCGATCGGCAGCGGTCACCGGCGCGCCCGACATCTCGGCGATATCGGCTCGCAGGGCCACTCCCCCGATGTTCTCCCACGCGAACAACCCCGTAGGCGCATCCACCCCGTCGGCCGTCAACGCAATGCCGGCTCCACAGTCGGCAAGCATGTCCGCCACGCGCTGCTCCGGATAGGCCGGATCCACCGACACGTACCCCGCCCCCGACTTCGCGACACCCCACACCGCCGCATACAACGCCGCCGACCTCGGGATCAACAACACCACCAAGTCCTCGGCACCCATGCCCCGGCCGATCAACCAACGCGCCAACCGGTTCGACAGCTCGTCCAACTCGCGATACGTCAACTCCACGCCATCGCCGTCGACCACCGCCACCGTGTCCGGAGCCTCGACCGCCGCCGCCGTCAACAGATCTGCGAGCAGTGCGGGCGCCTCGGCGGGCCCCGACACCACCGGCACCAACTGCGCGCGCTCACCCGCGTCCAACACCGACACGTCCCCGACGGCGATGGTGGGATCGGCGGCCAGCGCCTCCAAGATGCGGCGGTAGCGCTGCGCGAGGGCGGCGACATCGCCCTCGCCGAAGAGTTCGGGCAGGTACTTCAGGGTCACGTCCAGCTCGGCGTGGCCGTCGCGCGCGGCGGGCGCGGCCACCAGCGTGAGCGGGTAGTGCGTGGCATCGGCGGCACGCACATCGGTGACCTCGACGCCGAGTTGATCGCCGGCGGCTGCGAGACCTTCGGCGTCGACGGGGTAGGACTCGTAGACGACGAGGGTGTCGAACAGCTCACCCAGGCCGGCCGCCTTGGCGATGTCGGTGAGCGACAGGTGCTGGTGGTCCAGGACGGTCGCCTTGCGCGCCGCGAGGTCGGCGAGCGCGTCAGCGATGGGGAGGTCATCGTCGAAAGTGACCGCGACCGGCAGTGTGTTGATGAGCAGGCCGATCATCGCGTCGGCACCGTCGAGTTCGGGCGGGCGCCCCGACACGGTCTCGCCGAACACCACGGTGTCCTCGCCGGTGAGCTTGTGCAGCAGCACCGCCCACGCGAATTGCAACAGGACGGCGGAGGTGACCTCGAGTTCACGGCTGACACGGCTCAACGCTGCGGTCAGGTCGGGTCCGAGTGTCTCGCGGTGATCGACGCTGGCGCCACCGGTGTCACCGCGCCGATTGGCCGCGAACAAGGTCGGGCCCGTGACCGCCGCGAGGAACTCCCGCCACGCCTGCTGTCCGGCTGCAGCGTCGCTGCGGGCCACCCAATCGAGGAACGAGCGGTACGACGGCGCAGGCGTGGTGACGTCGATCCCCCCGTAGCCCGCGAACAGCTCGGCCATCATCAGTGGCGTTGACCAGCCGTCGGCGAGCAGGTGGTGGTTGGTGATGATCAGGGTGCTGGAGTCATCGGGCAACCGCACGAACGTGAACCGGATCAACGGCGGGCGCGCGAGGTCGAGCCGGGTGCGGGTCTGCTGCTCGGCGATGTCGCGGACCCGCGTCCGCGCGGCCTCGATGTCGGTCTCCGCACGCAGGTCCACCGTTTCCCACGCAACGTCGACGGCCGGCTCGACGACCGCGACGGCCTGGCCGGAGGCGGTCCGTACGAACGACGAACGCAACACCTGGTGCCGGTCGGTCAGTCGCTGAGCTGCGACGCGCAGCCGTGCCTCGTCGATGTCGCCGCGCAGGTCAACGGCCGACTGCATGAGGTATGCGTCCACTCCGCCGGGGACCTGTGCGGACAGCTCGCTCTGGAAGAGCAGGCCCTGCTGCAGCGGTGACAGCGGCCAGATCTGTGCGCCCGGGCGCTCCCGTGCCAAGAGGTCGATTTCGTCCTGGGTCAGTTCGACGCCGACGATGTCGGAAGGGCTGAACCCCGGATCACCCTGCGCGACGGCCCCGGCCAGTTCGGCGAGCACTTCGGTGATCGATTCGCCGAGGGCGATTAGCCCATCCTCGTCGAGCAGTGGCCCCGCCCCCGACAGGGCGATGAGGAATTCACGGCCTTCTCCCGAGGCGACGGTGCTGATGTTGGCCGTCAACGCCGGCGCGAGCATCGCACCGGCCACCGACGGCGGCAGCTCCGGACCGTCGCCGGTGACGGCGAACGGCATGGCCGACAGGTCGACCGCGTCTCCCGACGACGATCCACCGGCTCCCAGGTAGTTGAACACGATGGGCGGCAGCGGACGGGCGGCGAGCTCGTCGTCCGCGTCGGGCCCCCAACGAAGCGATCCAAAGGCGATGCCGTCGTCGGGGCGAGACGCCAGCGCCTCCTTCACCGACTTCGTCGCGTGCACGAGGTCGGCGGCCAGTTCCGCAGTGCCCACGCTGACCGGCGAGACGCTGGTGAACCACCCGACGGTGCTCGAGAGGTCTGCCCCCGGCGCGATCGACTCGACGCGCCCGTGGCCCTCCAACAGTGCCGACACCGTCGCAGCACCCGATCCCGACGTCGAGGAGTCGAGCCGCGCGGCCGCGATCATCACTGCGGTGAGCAGTACGTCGTCAGCGCCGGTGCGAAACGCTGGGGCGACCTCACCCAGTACGGCCTCGGTCACTTGCGCGGGGACCCGGATCTGCGCCTGCGCCGTCTGCGCGACGAGGACCGGCTCGGACATAGCCAGCGCCGATGGCTGTTCGGGCAGGTGGCGCCGCCACAGGTCGACCTCGTCGCGACGCTGCGCGCCCAGCTCCGCCAACACCCGGGCCCACCGCCGCATCGAGGTGCCCGTCGGCGGCGGCAAAGCGATGGTTTCGCCCGTGGCCAGCGCTGCGGCGCCTGCGGCGAGGTCCCCCAGGATCGTCATCCACGACACCGCGTCGACGGCGATGTGGTTGATCGCGAGAACCAGCCGACCAGCGCCGTCGGTGGTGTTGCGGACCGTGGCGACGCCGACCATCACACCGGTGGCCGGATCGATGGCGGCCAGCGCCGCCCGGTGCGCGGCGCTCATAGCTTCGTTGAAAACAGCCGAGCCGACCATCGCGTCGACGTTCTGCGTGACCGCTCGTTCGGCGATCGGCGATACCGGCTCCCCAGCACTCATGGTCCATCGCCCGTCGATGTGCGCCAAGCGTGCAGACAGCATCGGATGGCGGGCGATCACCGCGTCGAGCACCGCCGCCACATCCTCGTCGGAGAATCCGGCGGGCAGGTTGAGCACCGTCGACTGGTTGTAGTCGTCGAATGCACCGGGACGGGGCGAGAGCTCCAGCATCCAGCGGATCGTCGGAGTGAGGTCCACCGCGCCGACTCCCCCGCCGGGCAGTTCGTCGAGCCGCACTGCGACGGTCGAGCCCACATGGGCGGCGAGGGCGCGCACGGTGCGGTACTCGAAGATGTCGCGCGGGCTCAGCTCGTAGCCGGCGCCGCGGAGCACCGTCGACAGCTGGATCGACATGATCGAGTCGCCGCCCAGTGCGAAGAAGGAGTCGGTGACGCCCACGGACTCCACGCCCAGGATGCCCGCCACGATCTCGGCGATCCGCGCCTCGGCCGCCGACTCCGGCGCCACGCGCGCACCCGCCGACGCGGCGGCGAAATCGGGCTCGGGCAGGGCGCGGCGATCCAACTTGCCCGCACTGTTGAGGATGACATCGGTCAACACCTGCCACACGGTGGGCACCATGTACTCGGGCAACGCTTGTGCGACGGACTCCCGCGCGGCCTCGACGTCGATGTCGTCGTGGCCGGCCACATAGGCGACGAGGTGCTCGGCGCCGGTCGGGGCCGTCGCCACCGTCGCCGCGGCATGCACCACACCCGGCAGCGATGCGAGGATCGATTCCACCTCGCCCAGCTCGATGCGCTGCCCGCGCAGCTTCACTTGGAAGTCGGTGCGCCCGAGGTACTCGAGTTCATCGCTGGCGTTGTATCGCACCAGGTCACCGGTGCGGTACATCCGCGCCCCTGGCTCCCCGAATGGGTCGGCGACAAACCGGTCGGCGGTCAGGTCGCCGCGGGCAGCGTACCCGCGCGCCAGTTGCACGCCCGCCAGGTAGAGCTCGCCGGCCACCCCCTGCGGCACCGGGTGCAGCCGCGAGTCCAGCACCAATACCGTCGTGTTCCAGACGGGACGCCCCATCGGGACGGATGCGGCGGCGGCGCCGATCCGATGGTAGGTCACCTCGACGGCCGCCTCGGTTGGGCCGTAGAGATTGAACATCTTGGCGCGCAGGAGCTGCGCGGCCCGCCGGGCCAGTGCCGGCGGCACCGCCTCGCCCGACATCGGTAGGTAGCGCAGCGTCGTCAGCCGGGCCAGTCGCGCCGGGTCGATGACGTCGAGGAAGACCGCCAACATCGACGGCACGAAGTGGACCGAGGTGACCGCCTGTTGCTCGAGGAGCTCGGCGAGATACTGCGGATCGGTGTGCCCCCCGGGCCGGGCGACGACGAGCCTCGCCCCGACCAGCAGCGGTCCGAACAGTTCGGGCACCGAGACGTCGAAGGTGTACGGCGTCTTCTGCACGACGACGTCGTCGGGGCCCCACGGGATCTCGTCGAGCCCCCACCGCAGCCGGTTGTACACCGCTCGATGGCTGACCGTCACACCCTTGGGGACCCCCGTAGAACCCGACGTGAACAGCGTGTATGCAGCGTGGTCCGGCCGCAGCGGGGTGCGGCGCTCCGCCGGGGTCACCGGTTGCGCCGTGAGGTCGGCCGGGGTCGAGCAGTCCACGACGGCGACCGTCAGGCCGCGGGTCGCCGCGAGATGAGCGGCCGAGGTCAACTCGTCGCCCGCCCGCACCGCCAGGACCCGCGCGCCAACGGTGTCGAGCATGGACTCGACGCGCTCGGCGGGGGCATCTGGGTCGATGGGCACGTACTGACCGCCGGCAGCGATCACCGCGTGCAGCGCGACGACCATCTCGACCGAGCGTGACAGGCACACCGCAACCGGATCGTCGGGCCCGATGCCGGCCGCGATCAGCTCGCGCGCGAGCACTGCGACTCGGGCACCGAATTCGGCGTAGCTGACGGTGCGGCCCTCGAACGCCAGTGCCGCCGCGTCGGGGTTGGCGGCGATTTGGACTTGCACCGCATCAGCGAGGTGCTGCTCGTCGAAGTCGACCTGCGCGCCGCGGCCGACGAGCAGCACCGCTTCACGCTCGTAGCCGTCGAGGATCTCGATATCGCCGACCGGCCTCGTCTCATCGCGCAGCACGCCGTCGGCCACGCGCCCGAAGGCCTCCGCGATCGATTCGATCGTCGACTCGACGAACAGGTCGGCGTTGTACTCGATGACCCCGATCAGGGGTCCAGCACCACTCTCGCCCAGGGGGTCCTGGACGAAGGTCAGCGCAAGATCGTTGTCGGTCAGATCGCGGAACAACTCGACCAGTTCGCCGCGAGTCTCGCCGAGTTCGAACGTCGCGCCCTGGGCCTCCTGCAGCACCAGCAGGACCTGGAAGATCGGCGAGTGGGCGGTGCTGCGCGCCGGATTGACGGCGTCGACGACCATCTCGAACGGCACCTCGGCGTTATCGAGGGCGCTGAGGTCGACCTCACGCACCATCGACAGCAGATCCGCAAAGCCGGCGGCCGGATCGATCTCGGTGCGCAGTGCGACCGTGTTGACGAACATCCCGACGAGATCGTCGAGCTCGCGCTCACCGCGCCCCGCGTACGGGGTGCCGATGACGATGTCGCGCTCACCGGTCATCCGGGCGAGGACGACCGCCGAAATCGCGTGCAGCGTCATGAACAGCGAAGCATCATTGCGCCGCGCGAACGCGTCGATCGCAGCGACGGTTTCACGCGCGACCTCGAAGCGGAACGCCTGGGCCCGCTGGGTCTGCATCGGCGGCCGAGGGAAATCGGTGGGCAGGGCGAGGAGTTCGGGGGCGCCGGCCAGCGTGTCGGTCCAGAACCGGAGTTGGCGCGCGGCCACCGATGTCGCGTCGGCCGGGTCGCCCAACAGGTTCTGCTGCCAGTGTGCGAAATCGGCGTACTGCACCGGTAACGGCGTCCAACCGGGCTCGTGTCCCTCAGCGAGCGCCGAGTACGCCACCACCAGGTCGCGGGCCAGCGGCGCCAGCGAGCCACCGTCGCCGATGACGTGGTGGACGATGAACACCAGGACGTAGGAACCGTCCTCGTCGAGCAACAGACGCGCCCGCAGCGGGGGCGCGGCGGCCAGGTCGAATCCCACCCCGACGACGTCGGCGATCGCCTCCGACAGTCCGTCGGCGCTCACCGGCTGCGGCTGCGCCACGTCGACGTCGAGCGCATAGCCACCCGGCTCCAGCACCTGCTGGTAGGGCTGGCCGTCTTCGTCGGTGATGAATCGCGTGCGCAACACCTCGTGCCGCTCGATGACCGCAGCGAGCGCCTTGTCCAGCACGACGGGATCGAGCTTCTCACCGAACCGCAACACCAGCGGGATGTTGTACATCGGCGTCATCGGATCCAGCTGGGCGATCAGCCAGATGCGGCGCTGGGCCGCGGAGAGCGGGATCCTCGCCGGTCGCTCGCCGGCGACCAGGCGCGGCCGGTGCTCGTGGGCGCGTCCGCCGACGCGCGCGGCGAGTGCGGCCACTGTCGGCGCCTCGAAGATGTCGCGCACGGCGACCGGGATGTCGAGGTCCTCGCCGCACCGTGCCGCAACCTGCGCGGCGATCAACGAGTTGCCGCCGACGTCGAACAGCGACTCGGTTGCACTGATGCGGTCGATCCCAACGACGTCGGCGAAGATCGCGGCAAGTTCGGTTTCCAGGCCCGGCGCCGGGGCGACGTACTCCGCGGCCGCCTGCACCACCGGGTCGGGCAGCGCCAGCCGATCGAGCTTGCCGTTCACGTTGAGCGGCAGCCGGTCCAAGGTCACCACTACGTCGGGAACCATGTAATCGGGCACGCGGCGGGCCGCGGCCGCGCGGACGTCGGCGGTCTGGAGTTCGATCCCGTCGTCGGCGACGACGTAGCCGACGAGCCAGTCGATTCCGTCACGGCGCTGTCTGACCGTGGC
>CAZVVS010000110.1:0-13505 GCA_964630585.1 uncultured Gordonia sp. | reverse complement strand
CCATGAGGTCCATCTTCCCTTGAGACGAACCCTCCGGAAATCCCGGGACGGATCACACTGAGCGAGCTAGCTGCGATCGTGCTGCCGTTGGCAACGGCGTTGATCCTGAAGGTGTCCGCCTGTGCGGACCCCATACCGCACAGCGCTGCTGCGGCTACGGCCGCGGACGCCACCATGCTCACCATTGGAAGAGTTCGGTACATACGCATGATCACGACCCGAAGAAGTTGCTCGGCGGCGGATTGCCCTGGCGCTTGCCCGGAGCATTGTCGCCATAGGGACGAAACTCGTGCTGACCAGGCTCGATGGGGGCGTCGCCACTGGGGCCTCGGAACTCGGTCTGCCCGGGTTCGGGCGGGCCGTCGTCCGCCAATGCCGCGGATGTACCGACAATCGGTCCGGCAATGAGCAGGCCGACGGTGATCGCTGCGGCTGCGAACTTCCGGCTCGATTGGTTGGGGTCTGTCTTCAATTCTCCGTCTTTCTCTTGACTTACCGTGGTGCCGTGACCATACGACTGACTGGCGCGCAACAATACGACTGACTGGCACGCTAATCGTACAGTTGACTGGGGTCAAGGGAGGGTCGTGTGGCGCGAACTCACCCCGGATCGGGCGATAAGCTCGCATGGTGGCCCCCAGGATGACCGCGGCGGATCGTCAGCGACAGCTGGTCCAGACAGCGGTCGAATTGGCCGAACAGTCTGGATTCGCGTCGTTTTCCATGCGCGATGTAGCGTCGGCCGCGGGCGTCTCCCTGGGTACGCTCCAGCACTTCTTCCCGAGCAAAGATGGTCTCATCCGAGCGGTGGCTTTGTCGCTCGCCGACCAGGTGGTCCAAGTGGCCTCCGCGCTACCGGACGTGTCCAGCAAGCTCCGCGGACTTGCCGCCCTCGAGGAGTTGTTGAACCAGGCGATCGAGGGGTGGTGGTCCATCATCTCGTCGACGCCGAAGCGTCGTCTGGTCACCTACGAGATCGCCACCGGCGCGGTCCGCGGCGGCGGTGACGTCCGGGCCACAGCGTTGACCCAGTATCGGCTCAACACCCGGTACGTGACGACCATGATCGCCAGTTGCGCAGACGTTGCCGGTGTCACCTGGTCGGCCGACGTCGAGGACGTCGGCTTGCTGGCGATGAACTACCTCGACGGCTATGTCCTGCGCTGGCTGCTCGAGCCGGACTCGCCGCACCTGACCAGTCAGCGCCGTACGCTCGTGCGCGCGATCGTGGGATTGGCCGTCGAGTAATCTGACGGGCACTATGGCCAGCCACCCAACGCACGGCGACGACCGCCCGTTCTACCTGACGACGGCGATCGCATACCCCAACGGCACCCCCCACATCGGCCACGCTTACGAGTACATCTCCGCCGATGCGCTCGCACGTTTCAAGCGGCTCGACGGCTTCGACGTCCGCTTCCTGACCGGCACCGACGTGCACGGGCAGAAGATGCAGCAGACCGCACAGCGCGAGGGCATCCCGACTGCCGAGCTTGCCACGCGCAACTCCGACGAGTTCGAGGCGCTGCAGCGGCGGCTCGGATCGAGTTTCGACCGGTTCATCCGCACCTCCGACGACGACCACAAGCGCGCGTCCACCGAGATCTGGAACCGGATGGCCGCCGCTGGCGACATCTACCTGGACAAGTACTCCGGCTGGTACGACGTGCGCGACGAGACCTTCTACGCCGAGGGCGACACCGTGCTGGGCGACGACGGTCAGCGCGTCGCCGCCGACACCGGGCACGTGGTCACCTGGACCGAGGAACAGACGTACTTCTTTCGGCTCTCGGCGTACACCGATCGGCTGCTGGCCCTCTACGACGAGGACCCCGACTTTCTGGGCCCCGATACCAGGCGCAACGAGATCGTCAGCTTCCTGCGCGGCGGCCTGACCGACCTGTCGATCTCGCGGACCACGTTCGACTGGGGCGTGCCCGTTCCCGACCATCCCGACCACGTCATGTATGTGTGGGTGGACGCGCTGACCAACTACCTGACCGGCGCCGGTTTCCCCGACGACCCCGCGCTGTTCGACCGGTACTGGCCCGCCGACCTGCATGTGATCGGCAAGGACATCATCCGGTTCCACTGCATCTACTGGCCCGCATTCCTGATGAGCGCCGGGATCGAGTTGCCCAAACGCGTGTTCGCGCACGGCTTCTTGTTCAACAACGGCGAAAAGATGAGCAAGTCGGTCGGCAACGTCGTCGACCCGGTCGAGTTGATCGATGCGTTCGGCCTCGACCCAGTGCGCTACTTCTTCCTGCGCGAGGTGCCCTACGGCCAGGACGGCTCGTACTCGGCGTCGTCGATGGTCGCGCGGATCAACGCCGACCTCGCCAACGAGTTCGGCAACCTCGCCCAGCGCACGTCGTCGATGATCGGCAAGTACTTCGACTCTGCGCTACCCGCCCCTGGCGACTACACCGATGTCGATACCGCGCTGCTGGCGCGCTTGGACGGTCTGCTGCCGACCGTGCGCGCACACTTCGATGCCCAGGCGATCCACCTGGGCCTCGAGACGCTGTGGCAGACGCTGGCCGAGACGAACCGCTACATCTCGGCACAGGAGCCGTGGAAGCTGGCCAAGACCGACCTCGAGCGCACCGGGACGGTCCTCTACGTCTGCGCCGAGGCCGTCCGCGTCGTAGCGCTGCTGGCGCAGCCGGTGATGCCGGCCTCGTGCGCGACGATCCTCGACCAACTCGCCGTCGACGCCGCTGACCGCGATTTCACCGCCGTCAGCGTCCGCTTGGAGCCGGGCACAGTCCTGCCCAAGCCGGTGCCCGTCTTCCCGCGCCTCGAAGCGCCCACGCAGGACTGATCGGCGATGAGCCCCAGCGCGCTCGACGTGCTGCGGTCGCTGCACCACCACTGCACCGGTGCCGGCCTACCGCCACCGGCCGCGCTGATCGGCTCCTGGTACGGCGCCGACGCTGTCATCGCGCCGTCGGTCGAGGTCGTGGCGGGCCTGGCGCCGCCCGACGATCCCGACCGGTTCTGGTTCGGGTACCTGGGGTTTCCGGTGAACGCCTCCGGCGCACCGTTCCCCACCGTCGCGGGCGGACTCGTCGACGGGGTGCTCCTGCTGCGCAACGGACAGTGGTCGTGGACCGACGTGACCGGCGCAGACGCCCCCGACTGGGTGACCCGTGCCATTCTGCCGACCGAGCCCACATTCGCGCCCACCGAGCCCACAGCCCACTGGCAAACCCCCTCGGCGCAGCGCCGCGATGAGCACCGTCGCGCCGTGACGAACGCTCTGGGGGCAATCGCCGCGGGAGAGATTTACCAAGCCTGTATCTGCACCCGGCTCGACGGCGTGCTCGACGGCGACCCCGTCGACTTCTTCGGAGCAGTCGCCGCCGCCACCGCACCCCGCAAAGCCGCCTTCCTGCAAGGGGATTGGGGCACGGTGGCCAGCTTCTCCCCCGAGACGTTCCTGAGCCGCCGGGACGGCGCAGTCACCTCGTCGCCGATCAAGGGGACACTGCCCGCCCATGGCGACCCGCGCGACCTCGCCATGTCGGTGAAGGACGTCGCCGAGAATGTGATGATCGTCGACCTCGTCCGCAACGACCTGGGCCGCGTCGCCGCGGTCGGCTCGGTGACCGTGCCCGAGCTGCTGACCGTCGTCGGCGCGCCGGGTGTGTGGCACCTGGTGTCGACGGTGTGCGCCGAACTGCCCGACCATGTCGGCAACGACGCGCTACTCGAGGCGACGTTCCCCCCGGCGTCGGTGACCGGGACCCCCAAGATCCGCGCCGCCGAGCTGATCGGGCAGTGGGAACCACTATCGCGCGGGGTGTACTGCGGCGCCATCGGAATCGCCGGCCCCAAACACGCACTGGACCTCTCGGTGGCCATCCGCACCGTCGAGATCGACGCCGATGGGCAGATGCGCCTGGGCGTCGGCGGCGGCATCACCATCGACTCCGACGTGGACCGCGAATGGCAGGAATGCCTGGACAAGGCGGTTGCCATCGTCGGTGCACTGCCGACACCGTCGTCGCGCGGTACCGTCGCGCCATGAAGGTCTACGAGTGCAAGGTGTGCGGGAACCGCCTCTACTTCGAGAACTCGGTGTGCGTGGGCTGCGGCACCTATCTCGGCTTCTCCCGCGAGGACGACGACATCGTCCCCGTCGACCAGCACGGCGTCTTCGTCGGCGCGAACGGCGAGCAGCGCTACGTGTGCCGCAACCTCGACCTGTCGGGCTGCACCTGGCTCACCGACGTCGAGGGTGGCCAGTGCAGCGCCTGCTCGATGACCCGCACCCGGCCCAGCGACGCCGACGCGAAGGGCATCGCCGAGTTCCCCGTCGCCGAACGGGCCAAGCGCCAGCTGCTCGCCGAGCTCGACCGCCTCGGGCTCGTCGTCGGCGACCGCGCCGCCGACCCGCAGCGCGGACTGTGCTTCGACATGCTGTCCAGCGTCGACGAGGACGTCGTCATCGGGCATGCCGAGGGGGTGATCACCATCGACGTCGCCGAGGCCGACGACGCCCACCGCGAACAGGTCCGCGATCGATTGGACGAACCGTACCGCACGATGCTCGGCCACCTGCGCCACGAATCCGGCCACTACTTCGAGTGGATCCTCGTCGACGGCACCGACCGCCAGGCGAGGTGTCGTGAACTCTTCGGCGACGACACCGTCTCCTATCAGGACGCGATCGACCGGCACTACGAGCAGGGCCCACCGGCCGACTGGGCGGCGTCCTACATCTCCACCTACGCGACGATGCACCCGTTCGAGGACTTCGCCGAGACGTGGGCGCACTACCTGCACATCTGCGACACCGTCGAATCGGCGGTGTCGACCGGGCTGATCGTCACACCGACCGACGATGTGCGCACGCCGTTCTCCCGACTGGTCACGACCGTCTGGTCACCGCTGTCGTTGAGCCTCAACCTGATCAATCGGTCGATGGGCGACGACGACCTCTACCCGTTCGTCATCCCAGCGCCGGTGCTCGACAAGCTCGACTTCGTCGCCGACCTTCGCCCCTGAACCACAACGAACGGCCCTATCCGACCCTTTGAAGAACTGCGGTAGATCGGATGATTCCACCTCCTCGCGGGTCCTTCGCCACCGACGTGATCAGCAATTCTGCGCCACGCCGTGTCAAGTAGGTGCGGGAGCTCCCGACGCAGGACAGTTCCGGCGGGGTAACGCAGAACGTTTGTCTCCCACCTGTAATCCATAGACGGCCGTACTCAAGCTTAGTCTTAGTCCAGACGCTCCCAGTGCTGTAACCGACTCCGCTAAGCGGGGCTACTCCGAAGGTAGTCGAGGTCGCCCCAATCCCCCTGCCGCCGCTGCCCAGGTCGACGATCTGGGTGTCGACCAGCACGGGGTTCACTTGGGCCCTGATGCCGATCCAGCGGCCGACAAAGTCACCCGATTCCTTCGTCTTCTTGGTCTTGGGAGGCAGGATCAGGTCCGCCAGCTGGATTCGCCAGGTCGCCGGGTCATACGCGCTGTGGAGGCCGACTCCGACCGCGGGGAGAACGGAGGCGCCGGGGTTGTAGCTGCATACGAGGTCACCGAGATTGCAATACGAGAGCGTCTTGGCTCCGACTCTTCCGGCCAGCTTCCTCGCTGAGGCCTGGGAAAAGACCTGAGCGATTCCTTCACCGGCAATAGCGCCGACAACCGGGGCGGCTGCCGTCCCTGAAGCAACGGCGGTGTCGTAGGTCAGTCGATCCGGGTCGGCGAGGAGCAACGCACCGCCAAAGTTCGCACCGGGGCCACGTTGGAGGATGCGGTGGACGACCGCAGCCCCCTGTGAATAGCCGGCGAGGACGAGCTTCGTGCGGTCGCCGCAATTGCCATTGATCTGGTTGATCAAGGAACGCAGCTTCGTCACACCTTCATCCATGCTGGCCCGGTATTCGTGCGGCTTCTTCATACCGCTCGAGACATCCATAGCGCGGTACGCCACGCTCGTCGCTCGCACGGTTTTGTCCCGCGTCGCTGCTTCCGACATGAAGTCGGCATAGGAGCGAGCCATGTAATTGCCCATTCCCATATTCGCGACGGGACTCGATGCTCCGCGCTCCCCCGAACCCGCAACGCCGATCCAGACATAGTCGGTACACGCCGGCGAGGCCGCGGCACGTGGCTGGTTGGGCATCGCCATCAATCCGACGGCGGCAAACACCGCAACACCGGCTCCGGCGAAGCGTCTCACACCTGGGCGCATCAACAGTTCCTCATTTCAGGTCGGAAAACTTAAGAGAAGGTAAGCAGATGCACAACATGATGTCATAAAGACACCAAATCGGACTCTTTCCCCGAGAAACCAGAAAAGGAGCAGTTAGCGCGCCCCGACCACCGCATCGTAGAGCTCCTTCTTCGAGGCCCCGGTCGCCCCGGCGACCTGCGCGCACGCCTCCTTCAGGCGCATCCCCTGCTCGACCAAAGCTGCTACCTGGTCCACCAGGTCTTCGACCTGCGGTTCGACGACGTCACCGGGCGCCAGCACGACGGTGATCTCGCCGCGCACCCCGTCGGCGGCCCAGGCGGCGACGTCGGCGAGGGAGCCGCGCCGGATCTCCTCGTAGGTCTTGGTGAGCTCGCGGCACACGGCGACGCGACGGTCCGGGCCCAGCACCTCGACGGCGTCGGCCAGCGTATCTGCCAGGCGATGCGGCGAGTCGAAGAAGACGACGGTGCGCGGCTCGTCGGCCAACTGCGCCAACCATTTTCGGCGCGCACCCTGTTTGCGGGGGGCGAAGCCGTCGAAACAGAACCGCTCGCACGGGAGACCCGACACCGCCAGGGCAGTCGTGACCGCCGACGGCCCGGGCAGGCAGGTGATCGGCAGGCCGGCCTCGGCGCACGCGGCGACGAGCCGGAAACCAGGATCACTGACCGAGGGCATCCCCGCGTCGGTGACGACCAGGACCGTCTGCCCGTCCTCGATGGCTTCGACCAGACCGGGCGTGCGCGCGGCCTCCACCTGGTCGTAGTAGCTGACCACTCGGCCGGTGATCGTGACGCCGAGCGCAGCGGCCAGCGCCTTGGTGCGGCGCGTGTCCTCCGCAGCGACGACATCGGCCGACCCCAAAGCTGCGCGCAGCCGCGGCGACGCGTCGTCATAGGTGCCCATCGGCGTCGCGGCCAATACCAACCGGCCAACCTCTTGCCGTGCCGCACCCTTGCCCATGGTTGACCAGCCTAGGCGCACCCACACGGTCGGCCACTACCATCGACCGAGTGACCACCGCCGACGACACCGCCGCCGGCAATTGGCTCGTGATGGCCCCGAATGACAGCGGCCGCACCGCAAACGGGGCCCTAACGACGAACGGCTCCCCCGAGGACCTGGGCCGCTCCCCCGGGCCGACCATCCCGGCACCGGTGTTCGGCGCACCCGACCGGCGCCGCGGCCTGCTCGTCGGCATCGTCATCGCGATGATCGCCGCCGTCACCCGCCTGTGGGACCTGACGCACCCCACCGACAAGGGCACGCCGGTCTTCGACGAGAAGCACTACGCCCCGCAGGGCTGGCAGGTGCTGCACGGCGGCAACTGGATCGAGGACAACCCGGCCTACGGCCTGGTGGTGCACCCCCCGGTCGGCAAGTGGATGCTCGCGTTCGGGCAGGCCGTGTTCGGCTACGGCCCGATGGGCTGGCGCATCATGCCGGCGTTGTGCGGGATCGCCATCGTCGTGATGATCTACTGCGTCGCCCGGCGGATCTCGCGCTCGACCCTCGTCGGCGCGATGGCCGGCCTCCTCGCGATCTGCGACGGCGTGCTTTTCGTGCAGTCCCGGATCGGCATGCTCGACATCTTCCAGGCCTTCTTCGTCGTCGCTGCGTTCACCGCGCTGCTCGCCGACCGCGACCAGATGCGCCGCCGCCTTGACACCGCCTACCGCGCCGGCCTCGTCGAGGCCTCGCAGTACGGCCCGCGCTTCGGCTTCCGGTGGTATCGCTTCACCGCCGGAGTAATGCTCGGCCTCGCCTGCGGCACCAAATGGTCGGGTATCTACTTCGTCGTCGCATTCACCCTGCTGTCGCTGGCGTTCGACGTCGCCGCGCGCCGCGCCTACCGGGTGCAACGGCCGTGGCTGGGTGTGCTGCGCCGCGATGTGGTGCCGTCGTCACTGAGCCTGGCTGTGATGCCGGTACTGATCTACCTCGCGACGTTCGGCCCGTGGTTCGCCTCGGAGACCGCCGTCTACCGCTATCAGATCGGCGCCGGGGACCCCGGTCCGCCGGGCTGGCTGCCCACCGCGTGGCGTTCGCTCTGGTACTACCAGTCGGGCATCCTCAAGTTCCACGAGGGCCTCACGAGTTCGGCCGGTAACCACCACCCGTGGGAGTCGAAGCCGTGGACGTGGCCGATGGGCCTGCGGCCAATGCTCTACGCGGTCGAGACGGGCCCGGACCGGTGCGGCGGCGGCGGTTGCATGCGGGTGCAGATGCTCATCGGCACCCCGGCGATCTGGTGGTTGGCGCTGCCCGTCCTCGCGTGGTCGCTGTGGGCGTTCCTCGGCCGCCGCGACTGGCGTTACGGTGCTGCGCTGGTCGGCTATGTCGCGGCGTTCGCACCCTGGTTCGCCAACATCGACCGTCAGATGTACTTCTTCTACGCGACGGTGATGGCACCGTTCTTGGTGATCCTGGTGGCGCTGTGCCTCGGCGACATCCTGCGTCACGCCGCCTGGCTGCCCAAGCGCCGCGACGGCTCACCGTCGGACCGCCAGATCCTTCTCGTCGGCCTCGTCGCGGTCTACCTGGCGCTGGTGGTCGTCAACTTCGCGTGGCTGTGGCCGGTGCTGGCCGGCGTACCCATCACCAAGCTGCACTGGCACCAGGAGATCTGGTTGCCCAGCTGGTCGTAGGCGGTTCTAGCCGAAACGAGACGGCCGCTCAGGCCCGCACGATCATGACCGGAGCCTCTGCGTGCTGCAGCACCTTCTGGCTCGTGGAGCCGAGCAGCATGCCCTTGAACCCGCCGCGCCCACGGCTGCCGACGACGATCAGCGACGCCCCGCGGTCCTTGGCGACGTCGAGGATCGCCTTGCTCGGGTCGTCGGGGACGACGACGCGCTCGACTGCCACGTCCGGGTAGTCCTGGCTGTAGCCGGCCATCCGCTCGGCGACGGCCTCGGTCGCCTCGGCGCTCATCCGCTCCACGGCCTCCGGCTCGATGCCGAAGCCGTACAGCGCATCCGCGTCGAGCTGGGCCCAGGTGTGCACCGCGACCAGCGGGACGCCCAGCGAATCCGCCTGGCGGTACGCCTGCTGCACCGCGGGGTCGCTGATCGGGGTGTCACCGACGCCGACGACGACCGGCCCGCTGCCCGGATCACCGCCGATCACGACGACGCGGCCGTGGTAGTGGGCGGCCAGCGTGACGCCCACCGACCCGAGCAGTAGTCCCTTCACCCCACCGAGGCGACGGGTCCCGATGACGATCGCCGTGGCGTCCTTACCCACTTCCAGCAGCGTGCGTGCGGCGTCGCCCTCGCCGACACTGGTGCGGATCCGCAGGTCCGGCTCGACCTCCAGCGCCGCGGAGGCAGCATTGGTGACGGCATCCTTGGCCTCGCCGGCGATCGCCTCGACGACCTCCTGCGGGATGACCAACCCGGGAGCGTAGTTGCTCGTGCTGGCGTCGTAGGCGCCGACGATATGCAGCTCCGAATCCTCCCGGGCCGCCAGCGACGCGGCCCATCGGGCGGCGTGCAGTGAGGTATCGGTGTTGTCGACTCCGACGACGACTGTGGGCATTGCGCTCCTCCTCGAATGGCTTCACTGAAATCGGGATCCGGCCCCGGTAATTCCATCGTGGTCCCAGCCGGTGCACCCGTCAATGAAAGCCGCCCTGACGTAGGGTGAATCGGGACGAACTGCCCGTCGTCGGCGCGGATCCCAGCCGACCGCGACCCCCGATCGACCCCCCATCTCAGATTGAGGAGCGTTTCCCCGTGACCACCGATCCGACCGTCCGGCGCGCGTTCATCCACGGGTCGCTCACGGTCGCGCTCGCGCTGCTCGCACTGATCGCCGGGGTCGCGACTGACGGGGCGCTGCGCACGGTTCTGCTGGCCGCGTGTCCGTTGATCACCCTGGCCGGTGCCATCGCCGCCGGCGTGCGGACCTATCGGTCGTGGAAGGTCGACGACAAGTGGCCGGTCTGGCAGGGCCTGTTGTGGTTCCTACTCATGACAACGCTGCTGCTGTTCATGAGCGTCGGGCCCACCGTGTTGGGGTTGTCCGACGAGTGAGGTGGTGCCGCTTACCGCGGCTTGTAGAGGTCAACGGCGATTTGCTCGGCGTCCAGCCGGGCGAGTGCTTCGGTGAGGACGTCGGCGCCGAAGCTGCCCTCGTCGCGCAGGTCGAGCAGTTCGCCGCGCTGGGCGTCGATCATCGCCTGGCGCAGCACAACGAACTCGGTGCGTCCCAACATGCGCACGCTCCCCTCTTCGGAGTCCTCCGAGCGCAAAACGGCGTCGCGGACCCGCCGGTAGCGCTCTGGTTCGGTGGCGAAGCGCGCCTTGAGGTCGTCCTCGACGACGGCGCGCAGCCTCCGTCGCAGATCGGCACGCTCGGCATCGGCCTCCCCGTCGTCGGGTTGGACGCCCAGCCATCGCACCAGAGGTCCCAGTGTGAGGCCTTGCACCATCAACGATCCGACGGCCACCAAGAAGGCGATCAGGACCAGCAGCGAGCGCGATGTGGTGTCGACGGGCAGCGTCTGGGCGGCGGCCACCGTGACTGCTCCGCGCATCCCGGCCCAGACGACGATGGTCGATTCGCGCCACCCCAACGGAGAGGAGACGTAATAGTCGACGTCGGCGATCTTGCGGTTGACGCGCCGCATCTTTCCCGTCTCGTTAGCGGGAAGGCGGTCGCCGAACTCGCGCAGCTTCGGTGCGAGACGGTCGACACGACGTGCACGGCGGGCCAACCACACCGCCATCGGCGCGACGAACACAGCGCGAAGGAGCACCACCGCCACGAGGATCGCGACGGCCACTACGAGCGCGTCCGACAGGCGGCCGCCGTCGCGGTGGACGTGGGAGACGAGGGCCGACATCTCCAAGCCGACGAGGAGGAACACACCGCCTTCGAGTAGCAATTCGAGCGTGCGCCAATTCTGCACGTCCGACATGCGCTGGGCAGCGCTGAGGTGATTGGCGGCCCCCGCACCGACGACGATGCCAGCCGCGACCGAGGCGACGAGCCCGGAGGCCTCGACGTGCTCGGCGGGCAGATAGGCGACGTAGGGCACGGTGAACGACAGGGCCGTACACACCGTCGAGTTGGTCAGCTTCGAGGCTACGAACAGGAACACCTTGCCCACCACGAAACCGATCACGACGGCACCGACCACCGCCCACACGAAGTCGCCGAACGCTCCGCCCACTGACACACCCACCGCCGACACCGCGATCGCGGTGCGCAGCAGGACCAGGGCGGTCGCGTCGTTGAGGAGGCTTTCGCCCTCCAGGATCGCCACGATCCGGCTCGGCGCCCCCAGCTTCTTGATCATCTGCGTGGCCACCGCGTCGGTCGGCGACACGATGGCGCCGATCGCGATCCCCGTCCGCAACGACACCTCGGGCAACAGCGCATGTACGAGAAACCCGATCGCGACCGCGCTGAACACCACCAGCGCCACCGAGAGTGCTCCGATGGGCGCGAGGTTGCGCCGGAACTCCATCGTCGGCATCGACACCGCGGCTGAATACAGCAGTGGCGGCAGCACGCCGATGAGGATCCACTCGGGGTGCAGTGACACGTTGGGCACCCACGGCAGCGTGGTCACGAGCAGTCCACCGGCCACCAGGATCAGCGGTGGCGCGATCGCCAAGCGCGGACCGATCGAGTTCGCCGCCGCGATGGCCACGACGCTCAACGTGATGACGAGGACGATATCCATGGGCGTATTGTGCCGTGTTCGGTGTCCGCAGGACGGGCTCAGTCGAAGCGCTGCACCGTGTCCTGCGACAGGTACGGCGCCCACCCGGGATCACCGGTCTTCGCGAAGGCCACCCAGGCACCGTGCATCGCGTCGGCCACGGCCTGCGGCGCGTCGGGACCGGTGAGCCGCTCCGCGTCGGCGAGGTGGTCGAACACGTAGGGGATCTCCACGGCGTGTCCGGCTCCGATGTTCGCAGGCTCGTTGGGGACGCCGAACTCGTAGAGGTAGGTCTGCTCGTCGGGCCGCAATTGCGCCAACTGCAGCGAACCGGCGCGGAAGGCGACCTCGGTGAGCGTCATGCACAGCGCGTCGCCAGCGGTGGCACCCTCCGCGAGGTGGTCGTCGAACACTCGCACCGCCTGCGGATTGCTGCGCAGCATCCCGCGCGCGAATTCGGGCGTCGCATTGCCGGCCACGCCGGTGGGGACCAGGAAGAAGCGGAACTCGTCGGCGTTCCACCCGGTGATCAGTGGGACGCCCGCACCGGCCCCGGCGGCGATGGATGCGACGGGGAGGTTGGGCAGGACGTCACCGTCGACGACGGGGATCGTCGACATGATCCCCATTCCGGTGGCGACGACGGTCGCACCGAAGATCTCCGGGTCGGGGTTGAGCATCATTTCCATCGCCATGTCGGTCTGCGCCTTGAGTAGCGCTGCCCCGTCCACCGAGCCGAGCCCGGCGACGTCGGGGGTGACGCCGAGCAGTCCGGCGACCCGGGCGGTCACCTTGCGGGCATCTTCGACGGCGACGGCGGCCGATCCGTTTCCGCTCTGCATGATCGCGCGTCCGAACAGGCCCTGCGCGAGCGGTGATGACAACAGGGACGCCACGCTCATCGCGCCGGCTGACTCGCCGAAGATGGTGACCTGGGACGGGTCCCCGCCGAACGCAGCGATGTTGTCGCGCACCCACTCCAGCGCCGCGATCTGATCGAGGAACCCCCGGTTCTCCGGTGCGCCTTCCACCGACGCGAATCCGGGCACTCCGAGTCGGTAGTTCACCCCGACGAGCACGACGCCGTCGCGGGCGAAGGCGTCGCCGCTGTAGATCGACAACCGGTTGGACCCTCGGGCGAAGGCGCCGCCGTGGATCCAGACCATCACCGGCAGCCCCGACGCCGACGGATCCGGAGTCCACACGTTGACGTTGAGGTAGTCCTCGCCGAGCTCGATCACGTTGTCCAGCAGCGCGGCGATCGGAGCCGGGTAGCCGACCTGCGGTGCCGTCGGGCCGTAGGCGGTCGCGTCGCGGACGCCGTCCCACGCCTGGACCGGGCCGGGGGCGGCGAACGCCGCCGCGCCGGTTGGCGGGGCCGCGAAAGGTATCCCCAGAAAGGCGGCCACTCCGTCGGCGACGGTGCCGCGCACCGCTCCGGAGGCGGTGGTGACGATCGGATGGGCAGTGGATTCTGCGGTGTCGGCCATGGCTCCCAACCTACCGACGCTCGGTCGTGCGCCGGGGCGGTTTCCGTGGGCGCCCACCGGCTGTGTGGCACGAGGTTCCGCGACTTCACGATGGATTTCGTGCCGCACGAACCGGCGGGCCCGTGAC
>CAZVVS010000109.1:0-13624 GCA_964630585.1 uncultured Gordonia sp. | reverse complement strand
AAGACCTACGACATCGAGACGCTGCGCGCGGTCACCGACACCGAACGGGGCTGGGACCCCAAGGTGTGGCAGGCGCTCGCCGAGATCGGCATCCTCGGCCTCACCATCGATGAGGAGGACGGCGGCATGGGCGCCGGCCCGGTCGAGCTGAGCGCCGTGCTCGGCGAGATCGGCCGCACCCTCGCGCCCGAGCCCTACTTGAACGGGGTCGTCGTCCCCGCTGCGCTCATCTCCGACACCGCCGATGGGCCGATCCGCAAGGAACTCCTCGGCGGACTGGCCTCGGGTGAACTCCTGGCGGCCTTCGCCCACACCGAGGCCGGCGACCGCTGGCCATATGCCGCCGTCGCCACGACGGCATCGGGCGACGGCGAGGGAGTCACGCTCACCGGCACCAAGACCGAGGTCCTCGCCGGTGACAGCGCCGACAAACTCGTCGTCTCCGCGCGCGACGGGGCCGGCAACGTCGGACTCTACGTCGTCGACGCCGACGCGCAGGGCGTATCGCGCACCCCGTTCCGCACCCACGACCGTCGGCGCGGCGCGCAGATCACCTTCGACGGCGCCCCGGCACTGCGGCTGACCGCCGACGCGGAGGCGGCGATCGCACGGACCGAAGTGCTCACGCAGACCGCACTGTGCGCCGAGGCCGTCGGCGCGATGCAGCGGGCACTGGAGCTGACCGTCGCGTACTTGAAGACGCGCAAGCAGTTCGGCGTGACGCTGTCGACCTTCGAGGCGCTCACCCACCGAGCGGCCGACATGTACGTACTGCTGGAACTGGCGAGCAGCCTCAGCCTGTACGCGACCGCTACGCTGGCCGACGGTATTGCCGACGAGATCGTCGCGTCCCGGGCAAAACTGCAGATCTGCCGGTCGGCCCGCGAGATCGGCCAGGAGTCGATCCAGATGCACGGCGGCATCGGGATGACCGTCGAATACCCCGTCGGCCACTACGTCAGCCGGCTCACCGCTATCTCGCACACCCTCGGGGACGCGGAGGCACACCTGACCCGGCTGGCCAAGTCGGTCACCGATTGGGACATGGTGTCGATAGGCTGAGCGCATGAAAAGCCTGCTGCTGAACAACCTCGCCGACATCGCTGCCTACGGCCTCGTCGGGATCGTGGTCCTAATCGTCGCGTACCTCGCCGTAGACGTGGTCACGCCGGGCCGCCTGCGCGACCTGCTCTGGCGCGACGGCAACCAGAACGCGGTGATCCTGACAACGGGGTTCCTGGTCTCGGTCGGCGTCGTCTACGCGGCGGGCGCACGGGCCGGCCTCATGACCGAGTACCTCTGGCAGGGATTGCTGTTCGCCCTGCTGTACTCGATCGTGGCCATCGCCCTCATGTCCTTCTCGTACGTGCTGATCGACTGGCTGACGCCGGGCCGCCTGGGCGAACTACTGCTGAGCGGCAACAGCGCCGTCGTGTGGGTCAACGTAGTGGTCTTCGTTACGCTCGGCGTTTCCGTCGGCGCGACCCTCTGACCGTTGTCATAGGCTGACGGACCGTGGCCAGACGCCCGAGTTCCCCCGACCATCCGCAGCCGACGGGTTTGCGCCACCTGCGCGATCTCGCTCAACAGACCATCCCGCCCTTGCATCCGGCGGGCCTGCCCTTGGTGGCCGGTGGGGCCGCCGTGGCCCTCGTGGCCCGACGCCGCCCGTGGGTCGCACGGCCCGCGTGGGCTCTCACTGCCGCGTGTGCCGCCTTCTTCCGCCACCCCGGCCGCGTCCCGCCGACGCGCCCCGGTGTGGTGGTCGCCGCCGCCGACGGTGAGGTCGCCCTCGTCGACATCGCCGTCCCGCCGCCCGAGCTGGGGCTGGGCAGCGATCCCCTGCCGCGCGTCTCGACATTCCTGTCGGTCTTCGATGTCCACGTCCAGCGCGTCCCCGTTTCGGGCACCGTGACGGCGCTACAGCACACCCCCGGCGCGTTCCTCTCCGCCGATCTCCCCGAGGCCAGCAGCGACAACGAACGGACCGCCATGACCATTCGAACCGAGTCGGGTGCGCAGGTGGGCGTCGTCCAGATCGCCGGCCTCATCGCCCGGCGCATCGTCAACAACGCCGCCGTCGGGCAGCAGCTACGGATCGGCGACACGTACGGCCTGATCCGATTCGGGTCCCGCGTGGACGTCTACCTCCCCGCCGGAACGCCCACGCCGGTGCTGGTCGGCCAGCGCACCGTCGGCGCCGAGACAGTGATCGCGGAGCTGTCATGAGCCACGTCGCGGGAATCCGACGGTCCCGCGGAGGATCGCGTCGGCGGTCGGTGCCGGCATCGGCAGATGCGGCGCGTTCGGCGAAGCTGGTCATCCCCTCGGCACTGACCATCTTCGCCGTCTGCGCTGGGCTCACCGCGGTGAAACTGGCAGCCGAGGGCCGCGTGGACCTCGCACTCGTCCTGGTGGTGAGCGCCGCCGCACTCGACGGCGTCGACGGCCGCGTCGCACGCATGATCCACGCCACCTCGAAGATCGGCGCCGAGCTCGACTCGCTGGCCGACGCGATCAACTTTGGCGTCGTACCCGCGCTGATCCTGGCAAGCGTCCTCCTGAAGGGCCATGACCTGGGGTGGGCCATCGTCCTGGTCTACTGCTGCGCGATCATCCTGCGGCTGGCGCGGTTCAACACCCTCAACGACGACGAGAATGCCCCCGGCTACTACCGCGACTTCTTCGTCGGCGTGCCCGCGCCAGCGGCCGCGCTGATCGCACTGGGCCCCGTCGGATTGCACGAGGGCCTGGGCGACGGTTGGTGGAGTTCGCTCCCGGCGGTCGGCGCCGGGACGCTGCTGGCGGCGTTCCTCGCCATCAGCCGCATTCCGACGTCGTCGCTCAAGGCCACGACGAAGCTCTCGCGCTCTGCACTGGCCCCGGCCCTGATCCTGGTTGCGGGGGCCGCCGCGCTGCTGGTCACCTATCCGTACACGCTGATGACACTGCTCATTGCCGCGTACCTCGCCCACATCCCGTTCGCCTGGTGGGCGAACCGATGGGTGGAGGCACGTCCGGAGCACTGGGATTCGCTGCCGTCGGAGCGGCGGTCCTACCGGCGCATGACGAGCAAGCGCCGCCCGAGCCTGCGCAAGTCTCAGGCACGGCTGGGGCTGCGCCGCCCACCCACTGGGAAATAACCCCCCGGGGGGTTATGATGGCGACATGGAATTCACCATCGCCGCCGACCTGCCCCTCCCCTACGACGCAGCGGTCACCGCCGTGCGCGCCGGCCTCGCCGACGCCGGTTTCGGCGTGCTCACCGAGATCGACATCAAGGCAACCCTGAAGAAGAAGCTCGACGTCGACGTCGAGCCCAAGATCATTCTCGGCGCCTGCCAGCCCGCTTTCGCCCATGCCGCCCTGCAGGCCGACCCGCGCGTCGCCGCGATCATGCCGTGCAACGTCGTGGTCTCCGCCGACGGCGAGTCGCGCAGCCACATCGAGATCCTCGACCCCGCGACGATGGAGGAGTTCACCGGTACCGCCGAGCTGGGCCCCATCGCCGCGACGGCCCGGCAGCGCCTCACCGAGATGCTCGAGAAGCTGGTGGCGTGATGCAGATCCCCGCCGACGAGCTCAAGCCGGTCCTCACCCGCCTGCGCCGTGCACACGGACACCTCGCCTCGGTCATCCGGATGCTGGAGGAGGGCGCCGAATGCGAGGACGCGCTGACACAGCTCGCCGCCGTCGACAAGGCGATCGCCCGCAGCGGCTACTCGCTGGTGGCCACCGGTCTGCAGCACTGCATGCGCACCGAGGGGCCCGACAACGTCGACCAGGCCAAGCTCGAGCGCCTCTTCCTCTCGCTGGCCTGAACGACCCAGTCAGGTCAACTGACGCTGACCTGGTAGAACACCGAGTTCGGCCCGCCCGCAGCGCGCGGCGAACTGGCGACGGTCACCCAGTAGGTCTCGCGGTCGTGCTTTTTCGACAGGATCACCGTGCGCGTGCCGCCGTCGCCGGTCCGGCTGGACTCGGTGTACCCGTCCTTCTCCAGGTTCGACACGGCTGCGTCGAACACGTTGGGGCCGCCGTACTCGCCCTGCACGGTCAGCGACCACCCCTCGGCGCGCGTACCCGTCGCCTGAGTCAGCCGACCGTCGAGCAACGGGACCTGATCGCGCGGGAAGTCCGCGGGCAGCGACACATCGCCGACCGGCCCCGACGGATCCGACGAGTCACAAGACACCACGAGCCCGCCCAGCACGACGACCAGGGCGAGCAGAAGACCTAAAGGAAAACGGGCCATACCTGCAACGGTAGGGTAAGAAGCGCGGGTGACTCGCAAGTGACACCCCGCCGATGACCGAAGTAGACCGATCTCGCCGGAGCGCCCGTTGCTAAGCACCCTCATCGCACTTTCGGTCGCCGCGCTGGTCGCGCCGGCCGTGATGTGGTGGCTGGGTCCCCGCGGTTTCTACGTCATCGCCCTAGCGCCGGTCGCCGCCCTGGTGTGGGTCCTCACGCACTGGCCCACCGACGGTCCGCGTGTCGAATCGGTCCAATGGATCCCCCGACTGCACATGACGTTTGACATGCGGATGGACACGTTGTCAGCCGTCATGGCGGTCCTCATCCTCGGGATCGGCGCCCTCGTCCTCTGCTACTGCGCGAACTACTTCGACGCGATGCGCCCGCGCGTCGCGATGTTCGGCGGTGAGATGCTCGCCTTCGCGACCGCCATGTTCGGGCTGGTCGTCTCCGACAACACCTTGATCCTGTACGTGTTCTGGGAGATCACGACGGTGTTGTCGTTCCTGCTGGTCGGCTTCTACGGGATTCGCGCCTCCTCGCGCCGCGCCGCGACGCAGGCCCTGCTGGTCACCACGCTGGGCGGACTGGCCATGCTCGGCGGCATCATCGCCCTGGGCACCCGCACCGGCAGCTACCTGCTCTCCGATCTCATCGCCCATCCACCGGCCTCTTCCGTCTACGTCGACATCGCCGTCGCCGCGATCCTCGTCGGAGCGCTGTCGAAGTCGGCCATCATCCCGTTCCACTTCTGGCTGCCGGGCGCCATGGCCGCGCCGACCCCGGTCAGCGCCTACCTGCACGCCGCGGCGATGGTGAAGGCCGGCGTCTACCTCGTCGCACGCCTGGCACCGGGCTTCGCGTCGCTGCCGGTGTGGCAGGTGATTGTCTTGGGGCTGGGTTCGCTGACCATGCTCGTCGGCGGATGGCGGTCGTTGCGCGAACTCGACCTGAAGCTGATCCTCGCGTTCGGCACCGTCTCACAGCTCGGCTTCCTGATGGTGCTCCTCGGATTCGGAGACGCCAACGTCGCCCTCGCCGGCGTCACCATGCTCGTCGCCCACGCCATGTTCAAGGCGGCACTGTTCATGGTCGTCGGGATCATCGACCACTCCACCGGCACCCGCGACCTGCGCAAGCTCGCGCGGCTCGGACAGAAGATGCCCGCACTCGCGGTGATCGCCGCCGTGGCCGCGGCCAGTATGGCGGGCCTGCCGTTCACCTTCGGATTCGTCGCCAAGGAGGCCGCCTTCGGCACGGTCTGGACGTCGGGGGCGCTGCCCGGGTGGCGCTCCCACGGCCTCGACCTCGTGCTGCTGGCCGGAGCCGCCATCACGATGGCCTACTCCACGCGCTTCCTGTGGGGCGCCTTCGGTCGCAAGGTGCGCCCCGGCCCCAGCCTGGCGGTCACCCGCGCCCACCACCCGCACGCGATGTTCCTCGCCCCGCCCGCGGTCCTGGCAGTGCTCGGCATCGTCGCCGCGTTCGCCGCCGGACGGCTGGGCAAGGAGTTCGAGCCGTACGCGGAAACACTGCCCGACTTCGGCGAACCGATCGAGCACCTCGCGCTGTGGCACGGATTCGGACTGCCGGTGCTGTTCTCGACGATCGCCATCGTCGGCGGTGTCGGCGCCTTCCTTCTGGTCCGCGCCCTGCGCGACCACCTGTTCGTGCGCCCCCCGATGTTCAACGCCGACCACGGCTACGACCTCGTGCTGCGCACCGTCGACGCCGTCTCGTTGGCGGTCACGCGCACCACCCAGCGCGGATCGCTGCCCATCACCCAAGGTGTCATCCTCCTCACCGCCGTCGTCGTGCCGATGGTCGCCCTATTCGCCGGCTCACGGTCGAGGGTCACCCCACAGGGCTTCGACGCCTGGCCCCAAGCGGTTGTGGCACTGCTCATGTTCGCCGCGGCGATCGGCGTCGTCGTCTTGCGCAACCGCCTCGCCGCGGTCATCGCGATCGGCCTCAACGGGTACGGCTGCGTCTTCCTGTTCGCCCGCCACGGCGCCCCCGACCTCGCACTGACCCAGGGCCTGGTCGAGACCCTGACCCTGGTGATCTTTGTACTGGTCCTGCGCAAGCTGCCCGCCGAGGGCCCCGAGAGCGTCGGCGGCCTCCCCCGCATCGGTCGGGCGGTCATCGCGACCGCCGTCGGCGCAAGTGTCGCGGTCATGGCAGTGTTCGCCGCGGCCGCCCGAAGTACGACGCCCCTGCACGAGATCATCCCCGAGCTCGCCTACTCCATCGGGCACGGCGCCAACGCGGTCAACGTGCTCCTCGTCGATATCCGCGCGTGGGACACCCTCGGCGAAATCTCGGTGCTCATCGTCGCCGCCACCGGCGTCGCGTCGATGGTGTTCCGCAACCGCCGCTTCGGCGCGGCACCGCGTGTCGCCGACGCGACGGCCGTTGAGGACGTCATCCCATCGGACCGCACCACATGGCTGCGGGGCAGCGACCTGCGCGACCCGCGCCACCGCTCCCTGGTCCTCGAGGCCACGACGCGGCTCGTGTTCCCGACGATGATGGTCCTGTCGGTGTACTTCTTCTACGCGGGCCACAACGCGCCGGGCGGCGGGTTCGCCGGTGGCCTCACCATGGGTCTGGCGCTGGTGTTGCGCTATCTCGCGGGCGGCCGCTACGAGCTCGGTGAGGCGCTGCCCCTTGAAGCGGGCACCATCCTGGGCACCGGCCTGGCGCTGTCAGCGGGCACCGCGACGGTGTCGTTGTTCCTCGGCGCCCCCGCCTTGTCCTCGGCGGTGATCGACCTGACGCTGCCGGTGGTGGGCGAGGTCCACGTGGTGACCGCGCTGTTCTTCGACCTGGGTATCTACCTCATCGTCGTGGGCCTGGTGCTGGACATCTTGCGCAGCCTCGGCGCCCGCCTCGACATCGAGGGGGAAGCCCGATGAGCATCAACGTTCCCCTCGTCATCGTCCTCGGCGGCATCGTCAGTTGCGGCGCCTATCTGCTGATGGACCGATCGCTCATCAAGATGCTGCTGGGCCTCATGCTGGTGGGCAACGCGGTCAACATCCTCATCCTCGTCGTCTCCGGCGACAGCGGCAATCCGCCGATCCGCGGCCACGACGCCGGCCGCGCCGCCGACGCCGATCCGCTCGCGCAGGCGATGATCCTCACCGCCATCGTCATCATGATGGGCGTCGCGGCCTTCGTGCTCGCGCTCGTCTACCGCCTCTACGTCCTCAACCGTGACGAGGGCGAGGACGACGACAACGTCGACGACGATCCCGAGGACGTGAAGATCCTCGGCGGCTCACTGGAGACGGCCGGTGACCGCGACCGCAGCGACGACCCGCTCACCCTCGCCGACACCGCCGCCGGCGACCTCTTCGACGACGAGGGCCACCCGCTCACGCGCGAACAGTTCGAGGCGCTGCACCGGGTCATCATCGAGACCGACCTCCTCATGAACGATGCCGACGACGTCGTCGACGAGCTGCACAGCCCCGATGAGGACGACGACGACACGTACTGTGTGGTGCCCAGCCCCGACGAGGACGAGGGCCTCGGAGACCTCCACCACCGCGACGGAAGGGGGCCGCAGCTATGAGCATCGCCGTCCCCGTCTCCTGGTTCCCAGTCCTCATCGTCATGCCGACGCTGGTGCCGCTGATCGGTGCGGCGATCACGCTGGTCGCCGGGCGGATTCCGCGCCTGCAGCGCGTCGTCACCGTCCTCGCGATCACGACGTCGCTGAGCGCCTCGCTGCTGATGCTGTTCGGCGTCAGCCGCCACGGGACGCAGGCGATCGCCATCGGCGGCTGGGACGCCGGCGTCGGCGGGGAACGCAGCAAACGACTCGGACCACTGGGGATCACCCTGGTCGTCGACCACCTGTCGGCGATGATGCTGGTCGTCTCGTCGACGGTGCTGCTCGCGGTCATCCTCTACGCCATCGGCCAGGGTCTGCGCGACGGCACCGAGGCGCAGCCGGTGTCGATCTTCCAGCCGACCTACCTAATCCTTTGTGCCGGTGTGTCCAACGCCTTCCTCGCCGGCGACCTGTTCAACCTGTACGTGTCGTTCGAGGTGCTCCTCACCGCCAGCTACGTGCTGCTCACCGTCGGCGCCAGCATCGACCGAGTGCGTGCGGGCGCGATGTACGTGATGGTCTCGATGGTCTCGTCGCTGATCTTCCTGCTCGGCATCGCGTTCGCCTATGCGACGACGGGAACGCTGAACCTCGCCGAGATGTCTATCCGGCTCAACAACGGCGAAGTCCCCGACGGCACACGCAACGCGCTGTTCGCCGTTCTGCTCGTCGCGTTCGGCATCAAGGCCGCCGTCTTCCCGCTGTCCACGTGGCTGCCCGACTCCTACCCGACCGCACCGGCGCCGGTCACCGCCGTGTTCGCGGGCTTGCTGACCAAGGTCGGTGTGTACGCGATCATCCGGGCGCACACGCTGCTGTTCCCCGGCGGATCGATGGACTCGGTGCTGATGATCGCCGGCCTGTTGACGATGCTCATCGGCATCGCCGGTGCGATCGCCCAGTCCGACATCAAACGACTGCTCTCGTTCACCCTCGTCAGCCACATCGGCTACATGGTGTTCGGCATCGCACTGTCGTCCAAGATCGGCATGGCGGCGGCTATCTACTACGTCGCCCACCACATCCTCGTGCAGACCACCCTGTTCCTCGTCGTGGGGCTGATCGAGCGGCAAGCCGGCTCAGCGTCACTGCGAAGACTCGGCGGGCTGATCGCCAGTCCCGTCCTGGCCGTCCTGTACCTGGTGCCGGCCCTGAACCTCGGCGGCATCCCGCCGTTTTCCGGTTTCATCGGCAAAGTCGGACTGCTACAGGCCGGCGCCGTGGACGGGTCGGCGCTCGCGTGGACGCTCGTCGGCGGCGGCCTGGTCACCAGCCTGTTGACGCTCTACGTAGTCGCCCGCATCTGGACGAAGGCGTTCTGGCGGGCCCGGGCCGACGCACCGGAAGGCGAGCTGTCCGACGAGCGGCCGTCGGCGCTGATGGACGAGAGCACCGACATCGCTTTCTCCGACCGCGACGACGTCGGGTCGATGCCGCCGGGAATGGTGGTCCCGACCGCGGCCATGGTCCTCGTCGGCCTGGCCATGACGATCTGGGCCGGACCGATCATGAACTACGCCGATCGCGCCGCCGCCGACGTCATCGATCCCACCGTGTACATCCGCGCGGTGACCGGGATCGGGGGCCGCTGATGCGCGCTGCACTCATCAACGCCTGGCGGCTCACGTTGCTGAGCATCTTCTGGGCCTGCGGGCAGGCTTTCGTGTGGCTGGCCGGGCACGTCAAGGTTCCGGACTGGCTGGGCGGCGACCTGCGCGAGGTCGGCGTCCGGCTGTGGACGGTGTCGTGGCTGACCTTCGTCTGGGTGCTGCTGTGGGGACGCGTCTCGTGGGCGAACATCCTCGCCGGGTTCGTCGTGGCGGTCGCGATCATCACGCTGCTGCCGCTGCCGCGGGTCCCCGTCGAGGGCCGCTTGCACCCGGTGTCCATCACGCTGCTCGTCCTGCGGCTGATCCGCGACTTCTTCCTTTCGTCGATGCAGGTGGCGTGGGCGGCGGTCCGCCCGCACCGTCCGCCGCTGGGCGCGGTCGTCCGACGGCGGTTGGCCATCAAGTCCGACATGGTGTTGACGCTGGCGATCAACTACATCAACCTGGTCCCCGGCACTCTGGTCGTCGAGATCGACCACCGGCGGCGAATGCTCTACATCCACGTATTCGACCTGTCGACGCCCCGGAAGGTGGCGGCCTTCGACCGGCAGATCGCCTTTGTCGAGCGCGCCTTCATCCACGCGTTCGAGCGCGACAGCGAATGGCATCCGAGCCCGTACCACGGGATCGACGACGAGTACCACAACCGCATCCTCGCCCAGCGCGAGGCCGACGGGAGGGATCTGCGATGAGCACCATCGACATCCTGTGGCTGATCGCCGCGGGAATGCTCCTGGCGGCCGCCATCCTCACGAGCGTGCGGGTACTTGCCGGGCCGACGACGCTGGACCGGCTGATCTCCCTCGACATGACGATCGCGGTGACCATGGCCGGCCTGGCCGTATGGGCCGGGATGAGCGGCGACTCGTCGGTGGTGGCGACCATCGCGGCGATCGCATTGGTCAACTTCATCGGGTCGATCGCTGTCGCCCGCTTCCGCGTCCGGGATGACCAGTGATGAGCGCCGCCGAAATCATCAGCACCGTCCTGGTGCTCACCGGCGCGCTGGTCGCCCTCACCGCGTCGATCGGGCTGCTGCGCTTCCGCGACACCCTCTCGCGCATGCACGCCGCAACCAAACCGCAGACGTTCGGGATGCTGCTGGTGCTGTCCGGCGCCGGAGTGCGGCTCGGGCACAACGTCGACATCGGGATGCTGATCCTGGCGGGACTGTTCGTCATGATCACCGCACCGGTCGTGGCCCAGCGGATCGGACAGTTGGCCTATCGCGAGCAGCGCGCCGACAGCGGACTCACACGCTCGCCCACCGAGGTCCCCACTCCCGACGAGGAGTAGGTGCCGAGGGACGGGGCTACCGCCGCCGCTTCGAGCGGTGCGAGAGCCGGCGCCGCATGCGACCGACGACGAGCACCGTCGACATCACGACGAGCGCGAGGATGAGAGCGATCTGCACCGGGGTTTCGTTGACGACGGTGACGACGCCGAGAAGTGCCACCGCCAGCACCAAGAGGATCTCGCGCAGTTCGACGTAGAAGCGGTGCAGCCGTCCGGGGCGCACGCGCACCGTCCCGAGGGTCTGGCCGTTCACGCCGAGTCGGGCGCGCAGCTCGGCATCGACGAAGGCCATCGGCAGGTCCTGGTTGATGCCGAGGGTCTCGACGCCCGCGGGGAACCGCGCGCCCCAGGAACCACCGGTGATGGAACGTCGGTTGTCCTCGATCTCGGAGGGCACCTCGAACACCTTCAGGACGACCGATGGCACGGCTCCGTGCTCATCGGGCGCACCCTCCATGACGATATAGTCGCCACTCTCGACGCCAAGAATGTCGATGGCCAATCGCGGCATGAGGACGATGTCGCGTTCGGCTGACGTCGGATGGGCCAACGTGACGCGCATCGTCAGGTACGTCGGCTTGCCGAGCATCCAGTCGAACGAGCGGACCCGATCGACATGCGCGGGCCGCAAGGCTGCGACGTCGCCTCGTTCAAGGCCGCTGGCCATCCGCAGCACGTGGTCGACCTGGACGTGCCCGATCGACGGCTCGGGCGCCTCGGTCGGGTCGTAGGGGTGCACGGCTGCCAGTGCCGCCGGTGCCGCTGCACCGTGGAGAGCGGCGAGGTGCGCCGAACGGATCGATACCAACGGCGGGTTACCCAACGTCGCCATGTCCTCGCGACACAGCCGGATGACGGACTTACCACCGCGTTCAAGGCCGTCGGGGCTGGCGTCCACCCAGGCGAGCATCTCCTCGTCGAGTTCGTCGGGGTTCGTCCGGCGTGGCTCCTCTACGTCGCCAACCGGCGGCAGGGTCCCGTAACGGCGCGGCGTAGCACCCATCTCGTCTGGCAGCTCGAAGAACGGGTTGTCACGGCACCTCCGTTCGTCCTCTCGCAGCGCGTCCAACAGTGCCTGCTGGTTGAGTCCGGCATCGGGCGCATCGACGGGGGTGCCCGGCAGCCGCATCCGGATCGGGACGTCAGCGTCGTCGACGAGGAGTCCGCCATCAGCGACATAGGCGTAGACGCCGGCTAGTTCCTCACCGGTTTCGAGGACCACGGTGACGCCCTCAACGGCGTCGAGCCAGACCCGTCTGTAGTGCGGCGACTCGGTTTCGTCGAGTTCGATGAGCTGGCGGTTGTCGAGGAACTGCACCGCGAGGACGGCCTCGGCAGTCGCGTCGGGGTAAATGGTCGCCGGGATGTAGCCGAACTGGGAGGTGAACGACGCGTAGCCGACCGAGACCCCGCGGATGCGGGCCCGAATGGACGGGATGAACAGCGCCTCGGGCCGATCACGGAATTTGTGCCGGAGTTGAGCAGGTGCAGCGTTGGAGCCGATCGACAGCACCGGCACGCGGGCATCGATCCCCACACATTGGCGCTGCTCCGCCAACCGGTTGATATGCATCGCAGCTGAGTCGCGCCGCGACGAGGACGCCACGTCTCGGACCCGGCATGCACCCAGGCGCACCGGTGCGGTGTTCTCCCACGCCAGCGGTGCGCCATCGCGGTCGGTGACTTTCCACATGTGATCGTCGGCGACCACCACCGAGTCCGGCGGCCACACGCCCGGATAGGTCAACGGCACGTTGCGCGGCGCGAACTCCGCGTCAAACTGCCTCAGGTCGTCGTACGCCCCCGGCTCCCCCATCGGCGACGTCAGTCGGCGTCGATGACACCGCAAGCGGCGCGGCCGCCAGCGTCACCGGTGGCGAGGGTCTTCTCGTCGGGTCCGGGCTTGCCGTCGGCGCTGTAGCGGTCGGGGATGTTGCCGAAGTTATCGGCCCCGGCGTGGATGATCAGGGACTTCCCGATGATCTGCGTGATCGTGACGGCCTCACTGGTCGTCGTGGCGGTGCCACCGCCGTTCGAGCCGATGTAGATCGACACCAGGTCGCCACTGGACGGATGCCCGGTGTGCCCGCCGACCTGCAGATGTCCGCCGGCGCTGGAGAACGGCTCCGCGGACTTCGGGTCGCACACACCGTTGGTGTGGATGTGCATGCCGTGGAACCCCTGCGCCAGGCCCTGCGCGACGTTGACGACGATCTTCACGCCGTTACCGGCCTTGGTGAACTCAGCGGTCCCGATCTTCTTTCCGTTGACGTCGATCAGAGTGGCTGTAGCGTCACCGGCGCCACCCGCCTCGCCCTCGTCGCCGTGTCCTTCCGCCTGGCCACCCGGTGCACCCTGGTCACCGGTGATGACGGTCGGGTTCGTACCCTTCACCGTCGACGGTTCCTCGGAGTTACTACAGCCCGCCAGGGCGAGGCCGAGGGCCGCGGCAGCGGCGATCGCAACAGGAATACGCATCGTGGATCCTCTCATTCGGTGATGGCGATGACCAGCACACCGTCGGTGCACTGCGGCAACGACGACCCCGAGGGGCGCGATTCCACGCTGTACCCGCCGCCCAGGTCGGTGGCGACCTGCTTGGCAGCCGCCTCGTCGCCGGAGCGGTAGAAGATCGTGTTCTCGCTCAACGAGCTCGACGACATGTTGGCCGGTTCGGCGGTCTTGTAGCCCTTTGCCTTCAGTTCCTGCGTGACCGATCCGGCCAGGCCGCTGACGCTGCCCGCGTTGACGACGCACACCCGCGTCGACGAGGCGTCGACGGTGGTCGTCGGGGCCGAGGTCGTGCGCTGCGCGACCGTGGGCGACGCGGTGGTCGTCG
>CAZVVS010000108.1:0-13639 GCA_964630585.1 uncultured Gordonia sp. | reverse complement strand
CCGAAGCTGTGGAGCGTCGCCCAGAACTTCTTGTCGCTCTCGACGAAGCGCACGTCGACCTTGTCGATGAGTCGGTGCTTACCCTTCTTCTTCAGCTCGGCCTTGGCCTTCTCCGACTCGTCCGGTCGGATGAAGTTGTCGGCCAGCGTCTGGTTGACGACCTTGAGCCCGGCCTCGATGGCAGCGGGGTCATCCGAGGCGCAGTACTTGCCGAGGAGGAACTCGAGCACGTAGACGGGAACGCTGGCACCGACCTTGACCTGCCGAACGAGGTCCTTGCGGACGACTCGGCCGGGGAAGTACCGGTTGGCGAGCTCATCGAGCCGGTCGTATCGCTGCTCAGTCAAGGTCATCGTCCATGAGGATGTTGGCGGCGACGTCGACGTCGAGCGCAGCGAGGCGTACGCCCGAGGCGGCGTCGAGTACCTCCAGTGTGGCAGTCGAGCCCGCGGTCAGGTTGGCCGTGACCTGCACGGTGATGACCTTCGGCGCGTCCACGTCGGCATCGATCGTCTCGGTGGCGGGATCGAAGCCGTCGCCGCCGACCACGGTGCCGACGTGGACCTTGTCCTGCAGCAACTGGAGCCGGATGCGAGATTCACGGGTGAACAGGTCGCCGGTCATGGCCACGGTGATCGCAACGACACCGGTCGTGATCCTGCCGCCGGCGACAGCCAAGTCAATCTGGTACTGCGGATCCGGGGTGTCGTCCTCAGCAGTCACGACGATGACCGGGACGATGAGCTCCTGCGGTGACAGGCCGCCGTGGAAGAACTGCAGGCCGCCGCCGCTGGCGAAGACGCCGAGCCCGCGAGGGGTGATGATGTCGAGGTCGCTAGCGATGCCGAATGCGGCGAGCGGGACCTTGAGCGTCGAGGCTGATGCCGTCCCACCCCGTCCAATCCACGCCCGGCGATGCGTCTCGCCCGTGCCCGTCACCGGCTTGTCGATGCGGCGGTCCTCGCCCAGCTGACGCACCGCCAGGAAGCCGTGGTCCGCAGTGATCACCACCCGCTGGATCCCGGCGTGGAGCAGCTTGGCGACAGCGGTCTGCAACACACTGAGCGTCGTGTCGAAGGAGCCCCAGCTGGCAGCGAGTTGATCCGACTCTCCGTCGGAGTCGATCTCGGTCGAGCGGACGAGGACGAGGTCGACGGTACCGAGTCTCTTCTTGAGCTCCTTGTTGGAGCACTGCGCCACGTCGTCGAGCACAAGATCGACCACCGGGCCGTGGGCGTGTTCGAGCTGCCCGACCCGATCCTTGACGGAGTCGATCGGGTTCCCACCGACTCGGACTGCCAGTCGGTCGTTGGCGCCCAGGTCGATGCGGAAATCAATGTCGGCCTTCGGCAGCACCGCGGCCATCCCGACGGGCGTGATGGTCGGTGGGGTGCCGACTGCGGACGTGATCTCAACCTCGGCGTTGACGATGCCCAATCGCTCCACCAGGTCGACGCCGAGTTCGTAGCGGAGAGCGTCGACGAGTACGTAGGCCGTTCGCTCCGGGCGGTTTCGAACGAAACGGTGGTGGATCGAACGCTGGAGCTCGCTGGTAGGGAGTTCCGGAGTTGCCATTGCCCCTGCGGCGGCGAGGAGCACCCGATCGAGCCACTCCTCGTATCGCTGGCGCGCCTGGTGGAACAGCTCGTCGAGCTCGTCGATCACGACGCCGGAGGTCACCCGGATCAGCTCGCTCTGACGGTAGGCGGCGTCGACCTCGTATCCCTCCGCGGTGTACCAGTCGCGCAACTCCGAAACCGTCCCGAACGGAGGCATCGCTCGGGCCATGGCGAGTCCGAGTCGTGCGAGAGCACGGACCGCCCGGTACTTGATGGCGAGCACGTCGCCATCGGGAGCTGAGGACCGCAACCACCAGCTCGACGCCAGCCGCGCGGACGCGAGGCCCAGTGCGGCCTTCTGTCCATCAGTCTCGAGGAGGCGGAACGACTCGGTCAGAGCGGTTTGCTCGATGGCCCGGGTGAGGTCGATAGGCAGTAGTCCATCGCTCCAGGCAAGGAGCGTGCCCAGGTGGAGCTGCTGATCGACCGCTTCCGCGAGCTCGACGTAGTTGGCGTGGAGGTCGGGTCGGGCCTGGAGCCGTTCGAGAATCGCGAGAGCGGTCTTGGTCTGAGCCGACGTTGGCTCATTGAAGGATCCCGCTAGCTCGGGCGGCAGGTCCCCCACCGACCGTGCGAGACAGGTGAGCGCCACCTGACGGAACGCAGCGTGTCGAAGGTCATCACCATCCAGGCCGACGAATTCGCCGCCAATCGCCCCGGCGAGCATCTGCTGTGCGACACCGCCCAGATCTCGCTCAGCCAGTTGGACGGTGTGGGAGCCAGCGATGAGCGCAGTGACGATGGCGGTCGTCGAGGTCTCCCCGATGGTCGAGATCAGGCGGGCGTCGACCCCAGCGTCTCCGCCGTCAAGTGCGGCCTCTGCCTCGGTGATGGTCGAGCACTGCTCCCCGACCTGCGCGATGCGCTGCTCGGTCAGCTGCCCGGCCAGCGCGCTCTTGAGGAGCGTCGGCAGCGTGATCCGAAAGCGGGCGCCGACCGCTCGCAGTTCCTCGAGTGGATCGGGGTCCGAAGGCTTTGTTGGCAGGTAGGCCACCAGGGCGGGGGCATCCTGCCCCGTCAGTGACCTCTCCAGTCGACGGCGAAGATCGAACCAGCTCCCCTCGAACCGGTGAACCGAGACTCCCGCCGGCGCAACGTCGTCCACGACCGCTGCGTACGACCCCTCCGGATCGTCCCACACGACAACGCCGTGTCGCTCGACCTTCGCCGCGAGCTCAGCCGCCAACCATTCCCGGAGTGCAGTCATAGCTGATCGGCGTACCGGGCCACCGTCGCCCACTCGTACTTCCCTACGCGAAGCTCCTTGCGGTATGTGGCGGCGTCCTTCCAGGCTGGGAACAGGTCGGCCAGCGGTGCGGCGTTGAGCACCATGCCGTCATCAAGGTCGGGCTCCCAACCCAAGTTTGCGATGCGCTCCGCCTCGGCCCGAAAGGACGCCAGCTCGACAGCGAGCTTCTGCTCGGCCTCCAGCTCCTTGGCGACCTCACTCGCCTTACGACCGCCGCCGCCGGACTCGGCCTCGCGCTGGAGATGCCCGATCTGGTGTTCGGCGAGTCGCTGCCGCTGTTCCGTTTCACGCACGACAGCGAACAGCATCTCCCGAGACAGCTTCGGTCCGTACAGCCAGATGCCCCACGCCTTAGACGGAACCTGTAGCTGCCAGTAGATCGGAGCCTTGCGCCTGCCCTTTGAATAGGTCGCCAAGTGCGACTTGAAGAACTGTCCGCGGATGTAGGAGACAAGTGAAGGCTTCTTCATCGCCTCAGCGACAGCGCGATCCAACTCACCATCGTCGCCGAGGAAGGCCACAGCCGCCCGACGCACCCGGTCAGACACATCCCAGTCGTGTCCCGCCTGGTCGACAAGGAGGCGCGCAGCCGGGACATCAACGGGATACGACGGAGGAACCTCGACCGCCAGACCCCCGGCACCATCGCGCAACATGCCGGGCGGTAGCGGCGACGGAGGGGTGAACGCTCCCGCTGAGGCGGGGGCCCGAGTCGGGTCCGATCCGATACGGACGTCCCACCGACCCAGCGCTACGCCCATGAGGTAGGAGACCAACCGGTCAATCCAATCCGCAAGGACCCCCAGTTCCTCTTCAGAACCATCGTCCTCAGTGGGCTCGATGTTGCCCAACGCGCTCAGGGCCTCGCGCGTATCGGCCGTGACACGCTCAGCGGCTTCCCCATCCAGTCCGTAGGCGCGTGCCACCTCCCGTTCGAGTTCGTCGCCGAGTAGAGAGAAGGGGTTCCAACTCAGGTCAGGTAGTTCCCTGGACGGCGCGACGAACTCCCGGAACGGCTCCAAGGTGCTGTAGAGCATCTGCCTTGATCTGACCTCGCGATCGACGAACTGCGCGAGCGAGTCGTTGAGGGCAGGCGGCAGGTCAGGGATTGGGAGGGTCTTCAGGTTGTCCACCAGGAAGTTCGGCCAAAGGAACTTCTCCCCGTAGAACCGGCAGAACGCGCTGGCTACATTGCTGGCAACAACGCCGACAGCTGGATACGGGTCGCCGTTCGGAAACGCCTGATAACGACTGACGCTTGAGATACAGCCCTCCGGCACGACGTAGGGCACCAGTCGAGGCGCTCGTCGTGTCCAACTGAAGCCGGGTCTGAAATAGAGGTCAGTGTTCTGCGGGCGGGACCTCAGCTTGCCCCCAACGTCGAAGAAGTTCTTGAGTCGGTACCCATCCCGCTCCCAGTCGACGACCAGAAGATTCGGTGAGAACCAAGGTTGCGACGATCCCGACTTGACGATGGGAGCCCATTTCGCTCCGCGTCTGAGCTGCTCTTCCGCGCTCTTGCCCTCGGCGTCGGCGGGGGCGACCGTCGATTGGCTTGGCGAGACCTCCCACCAGGTGCGCACGAACTGAAAGTCATCGCCAGTCGCAAGACCTTGCCTGACGGATCCCCGACCCGGTTCAAAGGCTGGATGCGACAGCAGCGCATCGACGTCCTGCGGATCGATCCAGTACGCAAGGGGGCATCCATCCAACCTCGCAAGTGCCCCCACGTCGGGTCGGAAGATGTGGGCGTCGGCGCCTCCGTCCCTGATTGAAGCAACCGCCTGCTGAAGACCGGTCGGTCGATCATCCATGGTCAGGGCACGCACAACGACTGGGCCTCCCATGCCCGGTTGACCGACGCGCCGTGGACGCAGGACATAGGCGGCCGCCTCGACCGTCGCTTGTTCCATCACACGCTCGCCCAGGTCGACGACCGGCCCGAGGTCATTGCCGAACAGCACCTGTGAACGCCATTCTTCGAACGAGGTGAGGAAGAGGCCGACCCGAGATGTGATTGCCCCGAGCGAGCCGTCTGAGGCCGTCAGCTCGAGTCCACGCCCGACGAATAGGGCGAAGAGGTCGCTTGTCGATGGGATCCACTCGTACGCGGCCTTGAGGTATGGCTTACTCGACGCCACCGGATCCCCAAACGGTGGGTTCATGAGCACTGCCGTGTACCGGCGGGTCATTGCTTCGACGAAGCGGAACGCGTCCTGAGCCTCTGCTGCAAATAGGCGCTGCGCTGACGTTGATGTGGTGGAATCAGCAATTGCTGACAGCGCGCTGAGGACCGAGGCCTCGATGCCGTCTGACTCTGCGTCGGCGCCTTCCGACAACGTTCCTTCGACAACTCCAGTTCCGAACACATCGCGCACTTCTCGATCGAGCCGTTCCTCGATCTTGAGCAACGGACCAAGCCGGGGCGCGTCGAGCAGTTCGTCGGCGATGCCCTTAACAGCTCGCCCTACGTGATCGGGCAGCGCAGCAATAAGCCCATCGACCTCGGGACCGACAGGCATGGAGCGAGCGCAGATCACATTCGCCATCGGCAGCCTCGCGTGCCGGCAATGTCGGCGAGCCCGGAACATCACCGCTGCCTGTGCGATCTGGGTCGCCCGTGGGTCGATGTCGATCCCCCACAACGATCGGACAATCGACGGAGCTGCCTCAGCGGGCTCGATCCCAGCGTGATGCCAGGCCCGCTCCAATACGTCATAGGCCCCGAGCAGAAAATGGCCCGACCCGCACGCCGGGTCGAGCACAGTGATCGTCTGGAGGTCGACCTCCACCTCTTCAGTCGGCACCTCGGCCAGCATCGAAAGCTCGCCAGCGAGACCCGGGAAGCCCGCAGCGAGGTGGGCACCGAGCCCGTTGTGAACCAGGAAGTCCACCACGTAGCTCGGCGTGAAGAACTGATTTACGATGGCCAGCTCGACGGAGTCCTTCGGGGCTCCGGACTTCTTGATCTTGGCCCGCTCCTCTCCTGTGTTGAAGAACTGGTATGCCCAACCCAGTGCGTCCGGTGCAGCCCAGAGCTCGGCGCTCAGTCCGGCGATCGCTTCGACAACCTTCGCCAGTACTGGCTCGGACATCGTGAGCTCGAGGAGCGGGTTTCGCGGGTCGAATAGCGCTGGCACGTCCGCAGCGAGTTCGTCGGCGCACAGTCGCAAGAACTCGGCGAAGCGGCCCCACTCGGTCGTTGCGACTGAGGGGGCGAGCTCGGAGAAGTCCCGGAACCCCGAGGACGCGACGCCCTTGCCGATGGTCTCTGGAAGCAGTCCGATTGCTTCGGCCACACGGACAGCGATCAGCCGGTTCGTGTGGGTGAACGCTGCCTCCCGAACCAATCGCGCAACGGAGCCTTCGTCGTCCTCGCCTTCGGACCGGAGAAACTCGACGATCTCGACGAGGTCGTGCCGCACTGACGCCTGGGCGTTCGACAGGGACAAGTCGCGGACATCCTCGATGCGGCCGTCTGCGTTGATCCCGAAGGAGCCCGCGAGCCTCACTTCCAGGTCCTCTTCGATCAATCTGCGCGCCGTTTGCACCAACTTCTCCAGCGATGATCGCTGGTCGGCAGAGAGCGCGGCGGTCACCGGAACCGAACTTCAGTGTCGTCGTCTAGTTCGGCGAGGACGCGCTCGCGAATACGGTCGAGAGCGGTCGTCAAGTTGTCGGCGGTGATCGGGCCACCCCAGATATCGCTCACTCGCACGTGACGGACCTCCTTGGTTGTGGAGAGCACATCGAAGTTGTCGGCGACCTTCTGGACGACCCCCGAGACGGCGTCAGCGTTGGCCCGCAGGAGCGCAAGATTGCTCGTGACGGGCAGGGACGTGAGAACGTTCGTGGCCTCGGTGAACGTGCCATCGTCGATCGTGGGGTACCGGGATCGCAGCGTTTCGACGGCCGCCTCGACCTGCGACGTGATCGTTGCCCGAAGATCCCTCTCGTCTTTCTCGGCAGCCGCCTCCACCTTGGTCGTGAGTGACCTGATGCGGGCGAGGTCATCGGCGTACCTGGCCCGGTCGAGGAGCTCCTGAAGCTCTTGGGCCCAGATCGGCGCGTCGGCGTCGGAGAGCTGCCCAGCGACGGGAAGCGCCGCCTTCGCAGCGCGGAGGGTGCCGATCTGATCGCTGACGAGGACCGCTGTGGCGGTGACCGCCTCGCGGCCATCGGCGAGGTCCGCTCGGCGCTCGTGAAGCGTGGCCACGACGAGCTCGTCGTCGGTGCTCATCAGGCGCCCGAGAAGCTCATCCATGGTCGTGAGCACTTCAGGAACGGTAAGCCCGGCCCCAGCAAGCGTCGAGCGTGCTTCGGTGCACGGCTGGCGAAGCTCGCCGAACGTGGCCCGGCCGGCGATGGCGAGCTCGTGAAGATCAACCGAGTGGGTGTCCCCGGTGACCGTGGCGAGCCATTCGCTCACCTCGGCACGGACTTCGAGCGAGGGCCCAGTGTCTTCGGCAGGTTTGAAGGACGCGGCGCGGAACTTGGGGATGTTGCCGAAGACCTGTTCGAGGCGGCGATCTGTGGCGGACGTGATGCGCGCGGCCTGGGAAACGACCTCGATGAGACCGGCCCGCATGGCGCCGGCCAGTGTGGCTTGCAGCGCTTCGACGGGGGCGCCGTAGGGCGGGCCCCCGAAGTGGCGTTCGAGCTGCCCACCGTTCTGGTCTTCGCCATACTGCTTGCGCGCGGCGATGTAGGTGACGACTGCCCCGATCGGTCCGCTGTCAGTGACGAGCTCCCGGCCCGAGGCGACAACCTTGAACAAACCCAGTCCTTCGGGTCCGAAGTGGTCGGGGAGCCCGTCGAGGGTGTCGGCCTGGAGGATCTGGAGGACCTCGGCCTTCTTGTAGGAGCCAGCGAACGTGTCCAGATTTGGGTAGATCTTGGTTAGCAGGCTGGTCACGAGGCGATCAGCGGCGGCGCGCAGCTCGCCGCCAGGCGGGTCGTCGGTGTTGCCATCGAAGATCGTCGTACCGCTGGTGATGTTGCGAGCGAGCAGCTGTTCGGCAGCCTTGAGCGCTCGGTCACGCCGCTTCCGCTCCTCGGAAAGGAGCACTCGCTGCGCGTCGGACTGTCCGGCGTTGTCGTAGCGGTCGATCATCTCGGTGCTGCGGTGCAGCTCCGTCAGCGCGTCCCAGGTGTCATCGGTGGTGGAGTAGGCCCAGAAGATCCGGTGCTTCGCTTCCTCTGATCGCGAGGTCTGGCGCAGCCCGTCGATAGCCGAGTCGTCGCGCAGGTCGAGGGTGATGTCGCCGTCGCTCATCTTCTCTCGCTCAACGTGGAGCTCGACCTTGAACGTGCGGCCCTTGGTGACCGTGAGCGATCCGAGCGCGTCCTTGAGGATCCGCTTGCGGAGGCGGACCGCATCGCCGGGCTTCATGTCGATTCCCCGACGGGTCTTCTCCCAGTCCTTCTGCTCGGGGCTTTGGAGGCGGTAGCCGTCGTCGGTCTCGCGCACTCGATCCTCTGCCACGAGGTGGTCGAGCGCTGTTCTGAGGTTGGACTCGATGGGGTCGGCCGACATCGTCGGATGCAGGACGACCGCCAGGTTCCGGGCGGTGAGGGCGAGACCGGGGACGTCGGCGCAGAGGGCGACAACCCGCATCGTCTTCGCCTCGAGGCTGGAGTCCCCGTGCTTGGCGGCCACCTGGTCGACCTCGTGACGCCACGCTGTGGGGATGACGTCCTCGAGGAGCACGTAGGAACGGTCGAGCGTGACCAACGCGCCCGCCGGGAGGTCCTTCATCCCGACCGCGTCGTTCTTGATGAGCTGAAGGGCGTGACGGATGAGCGTTCGATTGGACCCGCCCATGGTCTGGGGTGCGCCACCCTGGGCACGGCGCGCCGACACTGCGTCAATGAGCACCTGAAGTTGGTACGGAACCAGCGGATAGAGGCGGACGAAGTCGTCGTCTGTGAAGGGACTGTGCCGGTCGGACTGGAGCGTGACCGATGTGGTCAGCTTGTTGCGGTCGGCGTCGAGCAGCTCGCGGATCTTGCTGGCCCCGGCTGCGGTCTTTTCGAGGACGCGTTTGCCGGTGACCTCGTCGATGTCTGATGGGAGCAGATCGACTTTGAGAGCAAACCGGTCTTGCGCCGTCGCAAGTTCGGTCTGGATCCCTTCGATGCTGTCGAGCACATCGGTGAGCTTCTCCTGAGACGTTACGGCGAGCCAGATGCGTCCCTTGGTCTTCTGGCACTCCTCGGCGAGGCCGATGAGGTGGCGCATCCGGTCCTTGGATCGGGACACGTACATGCCCGCTTCATCTACGACGAGCAAGAGCCGCGCCTTGCCTGTCCGCCGCCGCCGGAGAAGCTCGGAGGCACGCTGGATGAACCATTTCGCCGTGATCACCGGCGGGTCCACGGCATTGGACCAGGAATCTGCGGAAGGAAACGTCTTGTCGTCGAGCTCGTGGAGGATGCGGCTCGCGCGGTTCTTGGCGGTTATGACGTCCCGCTGGGTCTCCCACGCCGTGTCGAAGACCTCCTCGTACTTCGCTTCGAACTCGGCGAGCGTGCCCTTGCCCTCGAGCTCGAACTCCAGCTCGGCCAACACGACGTCTCGGCTGTAGCCGAACTCGGCCAGCAACGTCCGGTACACCGGGAGGACGATGGGCTCGCCCTCCTGGAGCACGTTCGGCGACGTGTTCAGGTCGAGCAGCACGGTCTCGGTGGGTGCCGCGTTGTGGATGGTGGTGAGGAGGGCCGCAGCGCGGGGGATCTCATTCAGCTCGAAGAAGCGATCGGAGACCGTTGTGCCGTCGACCTCCGGGTTGGCGAGGAGATAGCCGAGCACCTTGGCGAACGACGACTTACCGGAGCCGAAGAAGCCGCTGACCCAGATGTTGATCTCTTCGCTCGGGTTGTTGATCGTGTCCTGGTACACCTCGAGCGTCTCGATGAGCTCGGAGGTGATGTGGTCGGTCGGGACGTACTCCTCGACCTCGCCGAGCACAGACTGTCGGTCATCGACCTTGATGACCTCCTTGATGTCGCGCTCGATCTCGCGACTGAACAGCTCCTTGATGCGCATTACTTCCTTCCCCCGCGAGGAACGATGAGGGCTCGGTATCCGTAGGCGGGCTCAGCCTTGCCCATGAAGCTCAGCCCGTAGTCGCCCACAATCCGCCCCGGATAGAGCATGGTCACTGGCCGGTCGACCTTGTCCTTGAGGACGTCCAGCAGCGGACTGGTGCGATGGGCCGGGTACAGCGCTCCAGCGCGGTACAAGAAGATCGCCTCGCGTTCGTCGCCCCGCTCGGCGACACGCCTGACGATCCGGTCGGCCAACGTAGGCGGGCTCGCCAGCACCTGACGGACGGCGAGTTGCGCGTCCGCGTAGGCACCGGCCCGCTCCGCCTCGATGACCATGTCGAGCTGGCCGTGCTCCTCGAGGGCTTCCCAGAAGACCTCAGCCAGGGAAATCGTCTGACAGCCTATGTCGTGCCTGGCTTTCAGCCAGCGCTTGAGCTCGAAGAGCTCCTTGCGCACGGCGTACTCGTCGGACGGTTCGTATTGGTAAACGAGGAACGGCGGTGTCGAGCGCCGGTCGTAGAACCCGACAATGCGATCAGCGATGTCGGCCAACGCGTCAGGCAGCGGCACGGGCCACCTCCACCAGGGAGTCGACTCGCCAGTCGATGCGCAGAGTCGAGCCGGCCACGGAATAGAAGACGACGCCGAGCGAGGCGAGTCGGTTCATCATCTCGTCGACGCGCTTCTCATCGAGAAGCCATCGCCGCCATACGGCTGATCTGAGGATGCCCCGGCTGGACTCGCCCTGCTGGTGGAGCCGATAGGCGGTATAGCCGAAGCCACCCGTAGAGATGCCAGGCCGGGCGATCTCCTTTCGGGGTGACTTGGTCGCGCCCTCGAGCCGACCGAAATCTCGCAGCGTGGCGACGAGGCCTTGGGCTACCCGGCGCTTGAGTGACGGCGACCAGGCCGCCACGTCGCCGGCAGCCGCCAAGCCGTCGAGCCACGACCCGACGAGGTCGACATCGACCACGAGTCGGCCGGACTCGTGCCAGCCAAAGATCGCCTCCTCAGCGAACCTTCCGAGCAGCGCATCGGCTCTGGTCGCCTCGTAGTAGCAGGCGTCGGCAAAGGCAGCCCTGTCGGTGAGGATAGCCCGCAAGGCGACCGGTACGTCAGGGCCCGGGGTGACGAACCGTGGACGCAGCACGTAGGTCGCAACTGCGGATGCTCTGGACTGCGTCGGCAATCCGAGGACGTTGTCGTGGACGACACGGTTGAGGAGTTCCTCGCCGCCTAGGGATTCGTCCCACACCTCGACGAATCGTGCGGTGTCCTCGATGAGCGCTCCACCCTTCACGATGTTCGAGCTGAGCGTGCTCACCCAGTCACCTCGAGGTACGGAACAGTGAAGTTGCCCATCTCTGCGTAGGCGGCCGCGAGCAGCAGGGCGCTAGTCGCCAGCTCTTCGGGTGAGTCGAATGCTGCCCGGTTGACGTCGCCGATCCGCACCGCGGTTCCCGTGATGGTGGTGTTCAGGTTCGGGCCGCGAAGTCGGTCGATGATCTCGTCAGTCGAGATCGTCTCGAGCAGCTCGAACAACGAGTCGGGCGGGTCCTCGGTCTTCTGCTCCGCGACCCACGCACTCGTCCAACGCCGGATCGGCCAATTGTCACTGAAGAGGTGGACCGCATTGCGTCGATCGATGACCTCGTCATGGCGGTTCTGGGCGCTGGTGATGTCGAGTTCTGCCGCGGCCATACGCCAGGTGCGCGGAACGCGCTGCCCAAGCACAACGCGGCCTGCGGCACCGAAGGAGCGAGTTCCCCACCACCCTCGGCGGTCTGCCTCGCCGAGCCGTGCGACGAGCAGGACCGAACGGACGATCGTCTCTGTCGTCTGTTGTGTGTCCGTCGTGCTCGACATCTCAATCCTCTCCTCGCCGCGGCCCCTGAGGCTAGAGCAGCACGGCTCCGGACCCGGGCGGGGTCGAACGCGCAGTCCTGCGCACCTGTCAGACGGTACGTAGCCGCCGTGACTGCGCACGGAAGAGGGCTCTGACCTCGTGCTGTCAGCTGAGCCTGGGAAACTGGGCCCGGGTGCAGCCCCATGCTGCCAACTACGGAGCGATCAGAGTTGTCGGCCGGTCGACGATCCCAGGGGGCGACGCCGAGCCAGGACCAGCCACAACCAGCGGCGCAAGCCGCCCCCGGCCGGGGCGGTCGGTTAGACGGGCCTACTCCAGGTCGGTCGACGGTGAACCGGCGCCTGCCCCTTGATCGCCCACGGACTGTCGGCTGGGGGCTGCCCGTGGGCTCTGCTGCGCCATCTCGGAGGCTGCCGAGAACAGGCGGTGTGCGCGCTGGGCCGACCGCGGCAGCTTGGGGACGCTGCGGTCGGTGATCGGCGGGACGCTCACCACGACGGCGAGGGTCTCGTCGCCGAGGTGGGTGACGAGTCGGTGCTGGGCGAGGCGGTCGATGGCCTTGGCCAGTGGGGAGGTCTTGCCCACCGGCTCGCGGTGACTGGCGCGCAGGCCGAGCTCGAGCGACAGCTCGACGGGGCAGACCGTGACCGGGCCTCCGGCATCGGCGAGGTGTCGATTGAGCGCCCTTGCGAGCAGCGTTGAAGCCGGACCGACCAGCGGTCCGTAGACCATCTCGAAGTAGTCGTGCAGCACCGGGAAGGCGGGGTCAGCGCACGGAGGCAACGCTTGGAGTCGGAGGCCCGTGACGGGCCTCCGTTGCTTGCCGGGCGGCTCGCTTCCGCTACTGCTGTTCTCCGGGTCCATGGACTGCCGCCGGGGTGTCGCTGCTAGGAAGGTGGACCGACGTCCGTTGCCCGCTGTTCCCCCGCCGGCTGGCGTCCCCGCGGTCGAGCCCGGCGATGCCGGGTCGAGGAGCGGGGCCGAACCATGCCATCCCGAAAGCGTAGGTCGTTCGGCCCATATGCGACAGGGGTTCCTCACAGAGACAGCCCGCCACCGGTCGACCGGGGGGCAACCGGCACAACCGCTTCGGTCCCCGGCGGAGGCTTCATGCGCGGCGGTTCGTCGGGGGTAGTGGCTGCGGCGAGGGTGTCGTTGATCTCGCCTTGGCGACGACGGAGGGCAGTCAGCTCATCGGCTCGGTCCCATGGTGCACCAAGGCGGGCGGCGGCCCGGTCGGCCTCGGCTCGAGCGGTGTCGCCCTCGGCCTCGAGTGAGGCGAGGGTGTCGGGCAGTCGTTGGATCTGGCGTTCGAGGCGAGTGATGAGCCCGCTCGGGTCGCTGCGCTTCCAGTCGAGGGCGGGCCAGGTCACCTCGATGTGAGCGTCCGGGACGGCGAGGCGGATCTCGTCGTCGATGGTGGTGATGGCTTGGCCGGTGACGGTGAGCCCGGCGAGGGCGCCGATCTCGATGACCGGCCCGTTGGTCTCGGGAGGGGTCCGGTCGAGGTGCTCGGCCATGAGGCGTTGGAGGTGCTCGCCGGCCTCGACACGCTTGGAATGCCGGTGGCTGTCGACGGTCATGTTGAAGCGGTCGCCGCGGGTATCGATGACCCGGTCAAGGACGGCCTCGAGCTGCCCGGCCCGCTCGGTCGTTCGGCCGGATCGCGCGAGCGCCGTCTCGTGGGTCCGGCGGAGCCGGTGCTGGTCGTCGTGGTGGGCGCGTTCGAGCCGGGTGAGCCGAGCGACGTCTGCGTCGACCGCCGCTTTCTCGAGGACGAGCGGGTCACCGGTGGCGAGGGCCTTGACCTCGGCGAAGGAGAGGGCCTGGTCACCGATGTCGTCGACGTCGCGG